>JAIPIC010000080.1 GCA_021734865.1 Candidatus Woesearchaeota archaeon
TCTCTTTGTCTTTTCGACAACTATATTAATGTCAACATCATAGGTTTTCATGGTTGGGTTCTCCCCACCCCCTCAATTGTTATGGTTAATAATTAGGAGTGGGGAAGCCCACTTAAATTTTTAACTTGCAAACGAGCCGGTTGAAGTGTTTCAATGATGACATCCAAATCCGCTGATACACAACATTTATAAATTTCTTTGACAGAGTTTCTAATTATGGATGTTTTAAACTGCATTAAGACCAGAAGAAGCATCAGGAAATACCTAGATAAACCTGTCCCATGGGATGATGTAGTCACCATTGTTGAAGCTGGTAAGGAAGCCCCTACAGCTGGGAATCTGCAGAACTTTAAGTTTATCATCTGTGTAGATGCTGGTAAAAGACAATCTTTAGCCAGGGCTTCATTGGATCAGACCTGGATGCAGGACGCTCCTGTGCATATAGTAATTTGTTCTATCCCAGAAAAAGCATCCATGTTTTATGGTATTCGTGGTGAAAGGCTTTACTCGATCCAGAATTGTGCGGCTGCTGCAGAAAATATGCTTTTGGTTGCACATTCGCTTGGTCTTGGCGGCTGCTGGGTAGGTGCTTTTGAAGAAGAACTAGTCAGAGATATATGCGGAATAGATGTCAATGGAAGACCACAGATAATATTAACAATCGGTTATCCAGATGAGACACCACCCAGACCAGCAAAATTCAAGCTTGTTGATGTCACTTTCTTGGAAAAATGGTGGGGTCGTGTCAAAGATACTGGCTTTACTATGGCTAAACCGAGTGTTGGAAATGCAAGAAGATTGAATGCTACGAAGGAATTTCTTGGGAATATGGCCAACAATATTAAGAAACATGCTGAAAAGATTCCTGATATGGTAAAAAAGTCAGAAAAGAAAGAAGAATAATGGATCATACAATCTTATATACGCTCTGTCTGATGTCCTGAGCATATGGTGTTTTATCAATTATCTGCTTATTCTCCAATGTTATCAGTGCTTCACGAACAGTCCTTGCGGGAAGGGTCGTAATATAAATGAGCTCTTTTTGGGTCATTGGACCTTTTGAGAGCATCTTAAAGATAAACTTCTGGGCTGGGCTTAGTCCGTGAGTCTTAATCCTGAGAATTGAATCTTCCACTTTGTTTATCTGTGTGTATACATCAAAATCATGTTTGCATCTTATAAGCTGTATTGGCTCACTCTTCTGAATTACTGCTTCTGATTCAAGTGGAATCCTCTGAAGTCCATCTATGATTGCAACTGCATGATCGTGTATTCTTATAGAGATTATGCTTTTGTCATCGACAATGAGAGGTTTTTGTTTTTTTATTGAGTTTGCAGAGACTAAGCTAAATACAGGAGGATCTCCAATTATGGCGCTCCCTCCTGCACTAAGATTATAAGCTGTACTTCCTGTTGGAGTCGACAATATGACTCCATCCGAAGAGTCAGTATATATTTCTGATCCATTTATCCTGACTGTAAATTGTAGTATCGATCCGCTTTTGGGCGGGAATATCAATATATCATTTAATGCTTCATTGCTACCAATCTTTATTCGGGATTTTTTCTGGATGAAGTATTTTCCATCGATAATGTAATCAAGGTATTTTGTGTAATTATGTGGGTTAACATCTGAAAGCACAGTTCCACCAATACCTATGCAAAAAACAGGCTTATCATTTGCAGATTGAAATGTATTTAAGAAATGATGATCATCACCGATTGATATAATGATATCGCTGTCATTATTAATTTCATCACTTTGCAAAAAAGGGATTTTGAGGTTTTCAAACTGCTTATGAATCTTAGAAGCGATGTCTCTGGCTATGCGTGTGTTTGAGTGATATATGAGATACATATGTGAAAAAAATGAAAAATAGTATATAAATATATAGGCAATTTTGGCCGGTATTTTTCCAAAAAACTGCGCGTCTTGCCTGTTTGGGACTGTTTATGAATGAGACAGAGTTTCATAACACAATGACATTAACCAAACAATCAGGACATCAAACACATTTATCGAAGAAATCATTATATTGGGGAGTTTTCTTTGTTTTCCTGCTCATCATAATATACTCACCGCTTTCTGCACCTTACGGAGAACTGACACCTAAATTTGCAGGAATCCCATATACTGTTGTTATGTGGACACTTTTGTCTGTCATTTGCATAATCAGCATAATAATATTTGCACTGCATACATGGGAGGACTGGTAAGATGAATCTTACAATAGCCATATTGGGCATTTATCTCCTAATATGTCTCGGTCTTGCATTTCATGGTTGGTCAAAGCGTTCAGAGACTCTGGAAGACTTTTTCCTCAGAAAAAGAGATACTGGAGTATTTATTGCAATAATGACGTTTTCAGCAACGCTTTTCTCGTCGTTTATGCTCGTAGGAATGCCAGGTTTTTTTTACACACATGGGATAGGATCGCTGGCTTTTGTCATTTTCGCAGATATCCTCATGGCTGTGCTCATATTTTATCTTGGGAATAAGCTATGGACAATTGCCAAGAGGAACAATATACTCACACCCACAGAATTCATTGAGAAGCGCTATAATAGTAAGTTTGCCATGATTATCGCTCTAACCATTAGTTTTGTATTCCTTCTTCCATACATATCAACTCAGATTATCGGAGTAGGAATCATTTTGGGATCATTTATCAAAATATCACCAATGATACTATCATTATTTATCGTGGGAATCATTTTTTTGTATTCAGAAATGGGAGGCATGCGTACAGTCACATGGACGGATGCACTACAGGGCGGACTGCTAATTATTATCAGTATAGTGATAATGTTTGGCATAATTGGACATTTTGGTGGACTTGAGAGCTTCTTTGGACAGGTTGAAGCAACCGATGCTAACTTATTGAGTTTGCCTGGTCCCACAGGACTATTTACCATACCCATGCTTATATCGTACTTTCTGATGATTTTCCTAATGCCAATAACACAACCTCAATTGACTATGAGATACCTTATACCAAAGAACCGTAAGGTTTTGAAATCAATGCTCATTGCCACACCAATCATTGCTTTTTTGGCAATTGTTCCTACGATGTTCATTGGATTTGGAGCAAAAATCATCGATCCGTCTTTACCGTCCGGAGATTTGGCACTCAATACAGTATTAGGTATATTCCCAGAAATAATTGTAGCCCTTGCTGTTATTGGAGTTATTGCCGCATCGATGTCGACTGCAGACTCTCAGATCCTTGCATTAAGTTCACTTATAACTAAAGATCTTGTCAAGAGTAAAAACAAGATGATGATCGCCAGACTATCAATATTGGCAATATCAATACTAGCCTATTTAATAGCCATGAATCCACCAAAACTGATTGTGACTCTTTCAGTCCTATCTTTTGCAGGAACTCTTCAGATAGCTCCAGCAATGATCGGTGGATTATATTGGAAGAGGGGCACATCACATGGTGCAATCTGGTCAATGGTTCTTGGTACCAGCGTACTTGTAATGTTCCAGTGGTTTATAAAATCACCACTTGGATTCCATGCTGCCTTTTGGGCATTCCTCGTCAGCATTGCAGTTTATGTTGGTGTCAGTCTTATGACAAAAGAAGATGCATCGAGATTGAAGTAGGAAGATATAAGACCACACGATTCCAAGACTGAATGCCGACCAAGACTAGATACCGCTTGTTTTAACCTTCTGTAGACTCCTGATACAAATCCGACTGATTACTAATAGCCTTTAATTTTCTGTTAACCCGACGACACAGGAGGTCAACATACTATTAAGATATAGTATGTATGTTACATAAAATATTAGAATGAAAAAAAAGGGGCTCCTGCTGGAGCCCCCATCGCACCTTCACTTTCTTGGGGGGTGGTAATGAAGGCTAGAAAACTCGCGAAAGCGTTAATTTATGATTTCTATGCCGAGTTCATCGAATTCTTCAGCAATTTCCTGTTTATGTGAAACAGAAGAGCTTGCTGGTCTGGCATCCCTGCCAAGAAGCCATGGAGACTTCACACCAGTGACGATTGTCATCACAGTGATTTTGCCTTTCATGTCCTCAGACACTCGAGCACCCCAGATGACGTTTGCATCCTGATCCATGGATTCAGTGACCAATTCACCGACTCTACTGATCTCTTCAAGCGTAAGATCTGTTCCTCCATGAACATGGATGATAGCACCTGTTGCTCCTTCATAGTTTATATCCAATAATGGATTTGATAATGCTCCTTTAACAGATTCTTCGACTTTGTTGTTTGTATCGGATGCTCCAACCCCTATTGCTGCAACTCCACCATTTGTCATTATGGCTTTTACGTCAGCAAAGTCTAGGTTCACTAGGCTTGGAACGGAGATTGTCTCGACTATTCCCTTAATCATTGTTGCGATTAGCTCATTTGCTACTGCAAAAGCCTGTTGTACAGGAAGATTTCCTGCAATTTCAACTAGTCTGTTATTATCTATTACAATTACTGTGTCTGTAACCTTTCTCAATGCTGCAAGTCCACCTTCAGCCTTGTCAACTCTTGCTCTTTCAATCTTAAATGGCATTGTAACTGTCCCAATGACAATTGATCCAATATCCTGTGCAATCCCTGCAATTACTGGAGCCGATCCTGTTCCGGTGCCTCCACCCATACCAGCACATACAAATACCATATCTGAGCCTTTCAGGCAGTCTCGAATCTCATTCAGATTTTCTCTTGCAGATTCTTCTCCTTTTTGAGGGAATCCTCCACATCCAAGACCTTTTGTTACTTCTTTTCCTATCAGAAATTTATGGTCAGCGTTTGTTACATTAAGGTGTTGCAGATCTGTATTAGTTGCAACGATCTCAGCACCACAGATACCTTTTTTATATAGCCAATTGACCATGTTGTTTCCAGCCCCACCAGAACCAATAATCTTAATGTTGGCAGCTTTTACTTCAATATCCTGTCCAGCTATGTCTTTTTGTCTTTCCAATGCATCCTTTACAATAAAATCCATTTTCCTACCCCGCTTGTTTTTTTCATTCTTATATGCCAACAGAAATCATTCGAAGCCCACATGCGATTGATTTTTCTGGCAGCGACCTACCGGTTTTGTTTATTGTCGACCATGACGACACGAAACATTTATAATAACCTAAGGCTATTCAAAAGCACACTCATATTTAAACATATTTGTTTTTTAATATATATATTTGTATATTAGTTTTCTAAATGATAGGTTATTAGCCCCGCTACCCCTCAATAAACGAGTTCTCAGAGGAGATGTTCCAAATATGAAATATTGTTTCAGAAAAGGAAAGCTGTTCAATTCATGGAATAGTGTTCCAAATATGAAAATGTTTATATATGGGTGCTCTTTTTAGATGTATATGGACCAATCTAAGTTTTTTGAGGCGCTTTTTGATACAAAAATCCTGAAGGTTCTCCGCCTTTTTTACAACAACAAAGAAAAACGATTTTACCTTAGGGAGATATCAAAACTTGCTGAAGTCTCCCTAACTTCAACATTTAGGATCATTAATAGATTAACAGAGCTCCAGATCATTAGGCAATTGAATATCAGCAGATTCAAATTATATAAGCTTGATTCAAATGAAATGGTTGATATGCTGGAACCAATCATTAAAGAAGAACAAAGTGTGACCGTCAAATTCATTGAGCTAGTCAAAGACACCCCAGGAATCCACAGGATAATCCAACATGGTAAGGAATCCGATTCTAAATCCAATGTTTTGGTCATTGGAGAAGGCATCCCTGCCGACGAGATAAAGAAGATGGCTGCTGTTATTAAGGATAATTACAATTTCAATATTACTTATCTGACCCTCACCGAGGAACAATATAACCAAATGGTTGCTATGGGCCTATATTCAGGAGAGAAAAAGATACTATATCAAATTAGTAGACAAAAATAGGAAGATAAAACGCTCCCACCGGGACTTTCAGTGCTTCAATGGACACCTTGTCTATTGACAGCATTTTGAACCCGGGCCACAACCTTTCTGTACAATCGTCCAATTTATCAATTGATTATGAGATTCTACCGCAGGGTTGTATCCTATCTGTACGAATGTCCATCCCATGTTAAAAACATGAAAACAAATCACCATACTAGACTATGGGAGCATGAAAACAGTAATCCATTAACTGTTAAATAGTTATTGATATTAGAATAAGAAGATTACCTGAATATTTCCTTGACGGTCTTTTTTACTTTATTTAGAGTCTTGTCTTTGTACTTGTAAGCATCATACATCATGGATTCAATCATTGGGCCGTAATGATATGAGATTGGTTTGGTTACATACGCATTGAACTTGATTTTCATTGTTGGCGCAAGATATGGGATAAAATTAGTAGCAATCTGTCCATATGGAAGAAATCTTTGATATATATTGGTTGATCGTCCAACGACATTGTTCTTTTTTTTTCGTACCATTTCTAGGAAATCTTCTGCTGTATCTGCAAGGCCATATGTGATTGAATCAGCGAGATTGAACATTGAATGCCCATCTGTTCCGGCTGTGAAGACCATATCATTATCTTCAATGAATTTGGAGGATTTTAGATTTGCCTGTTTAAAATGTGAGCCATTAATAGCCTCAAATCCATCAAAGCGACTTATCACCTCATTTTCAAGATAATTCATATCTATTGCATTCATGAGACCAATTTCAGAATATGAAAAAGGATGGGCCGCTATCTTAAGACAATTATAGTCGTCAGCAGCGTCGAGTATCGAATGCACACCGAGATATATAGCTAGATAAGGGTTTTTTCGTTTGTTTTCTTTGATGTATTTATCATAATACTCTTCAAGGTCAGATGCTTTATTAAAATACAACAAACAATGTGGACCTTCTGAAGAGGATACCTCAATGCCTGGCAGGACCATAGTACCTGTTTTTCTACTTATCGCCTCTATAGAACCTCCGACAGCATTATGATCTGTAATTGCGATGCCAGTCTTCATTTTCTGACATCTTTTTAGAAGAAGCGATATCCTTGTGAAAGTATCAGAATATTTGGTATGAAAATGCATATCAACACATTGGAAGCCTTTATCTGAGAGTGAGATGGTATCAGGCCGGCCATATTCGATATTATCAGTCAGTCTCTCCATGTGCTGTATCATGCGAGATAACTATATAAATATTACCTAATGATTTCCTACTAAAAAATTCGGACAGGTTTTGAGCCAAATTTTGGACTAATAAACCTTTCTTATTTATCCATCAGAATCTTAACACCTTTTACAAGATGAAGTCTCTTTCTGACAGAAGAGTACAGTTTTTCAATCTCTTGTGGTGTGAAATCAACAATACCTGATGAGTTTTTTCCCCTATAACACACTGATATCGATTCATTATTTGGATGCAACAGATCTTCATTTATTATTACTTCCTTCAAATCTCCCCCCGTCTCGACACGAGTGATTCCGTCATGATTTTGCTTTCTCAGCTTTATTTTCATTTTTGGCCTCCGTTCTCACTTTATAATAGATACAGATATATATAGTTTTGGACATACGGGCTCGTTTGCAAGTTTCACTTTGAACACCTCATTAGCATATTATGTGTAAAACATTTTGCGTAGAAATGTCTGGCTTGTTGCCAGACGGTACAACCCCTTAATGTTTCACCCATTCCTCTTTTGATCATGCTGTTTG
>JAIPIC010000011.1 GCA_021734865.1 Candidatus Woesearchaeota archaeon
AATCGCAATTATCAGTACGGAAAAATGGTACATTTTTTGTACAAGAAATGCATATGCATTTCTTTGTATTGAAAATCTCGCACTAAAGTGCGGGGTATTTGAATCCCGATGAAACCCTCGCAAGCGAGATTTTCAATAAAATGACCTTACAACAACAAATTGATGGAGATTAAATGCTAATAACTGTTAAGGATGGGATTATTCTGACATTAAATCCTAGGTTTTATGACCTAGATTCTATAATAACAGCATTATCCGAGTTATCATCTAATTTCAGAACAAGGATGGAATCCGAATCCGGGTATAAATCAACAGTGTCTCAGAAGTATATTAAGATTTTTCTTACTACTAAAAATCACCATTCTAATATTAATTCAGTCAAGAACAGAAATAGAATTAAGATATTTTTGACAAGGGCTCTAAATGATAAAAATAACAGCACCAGTTAATCAAGAGATGGATGCACGTTTGGATGCGGATGAATTTTATACTGGTCATCTTCCTGGATCATGGATCAGAAGATTTGGAATCCTTGCCGCACCGAGTAGGAGATATTTTAATGAGTCATACGCTCAGGATGCAATCTCAAAAATTGTGCGATTAGCTGGTGCAAAACCAGTTTATATCACTTATAATGCTCCCTTTTACAATGAGGCCCAGAAGAAGATTATCATAAAGGATATTGAAGAAATGATTCGGCAGGGTGTGAGTGGTTTTATTATTGCTGACTTTACTTTGATAGATGAGATTCATAAGATAAATAAGGGCAATAAATCGGTCGAGATTCATCTGAGTACGGTTGGAAATGTTTTTAACAAAGAGTCCGCGCGCTTCTTTTTCAATATGGGGGTAGATAGGATAATTCTCCCAAGACAATTAAAATTTGATGAGATCAAAAAGATTGTAACTACAATTCCTGGAAAATATGAGGTGTTCATGCTTTTTGACTTGTGCAGGAATATTGATGGAATGTGTTCTTTCCAGCATGGTCTGGAGGATACTTTAGGTTATGACCATGGGTGTTTGTACTTAAACAAATATGAAGACCCTGATAAGGATTTAAATTCCAGAATATCATACTGTCAAAGGAGGAAATTGAAGTTCCCTATGTTCTGTGCTGCATGTTATATTGATAAATTCAAAAAAATAGGGATTCATTCGGTAAAAATCGTAGGAAGAAGGATGCCTCATGAACTGAAGGAAAAAGGGGTGCAGTTCATCAGAGCGGTTATTAATGGTAAAGAACCAAAGGAGAGTTATGCAAGACATTTCTTGCGGCGTTGCCCTATGATAAAATCAAACTATTATTGATAAAATAGATTATTACAAAATAGTAAAATGAAAAAAAAAAGTAATCAGGAAGGGCTATGGGAATCCTATTACAAAAATTATCAGATGGGTCCTTGGGAGACGACTGACTTTGATTATTCTTTAAAGGTACTGCTTGAAAATAAGCAATCTAAATCTACAGAGAATGAGTTGTCTACAAAGCAATCTGTTTTGGATGTTGGTTGTGGTACTGGACGCAACTGTAAGCTTATGAGAGATCTTGGTTTTGATGTGACTGGCATCGATATATCAAAGACTGCAATTGAAAAAGCAAAAAAGGTTGTTAAATGTCATGTAATGTCATCCTTAAATATGAATTTTAAGAAATGTTTCCAACTTGTAGTTGATTATGGCTGCCTGCATTCATGTAAGGGTGATGAAGTGATTCATCTCAGGAATGTTTGGAATGCTCTTGAGCCGGATGGGTTGTATATCTTAAGAGTATTTTCAGATAATCATCCTTTAAAGGATGCTTATGAATTATTTCATAAGCTCAATATAGGTTTTTATTCAAAAAGCAGGATTACCAAGCTTGTGAAAAGGTTCTTTAAGATCGTCCATTATGGCCCTGATATTGAGAGAAATGGGAAAAATAAAAATTTCCACCTTTTTTTGTTGAAACCATTGCCGCATGAACGAAACGTATGGGGTTTTCCAGAGATCAGTTTTAAGAGGAATCTAAGACCAATAATCAAGCATGAGATTGCCGTACATATTAACGATAAGAATTATCAAAAAGATTGTGACATCACAAGATGTGACTCAAAAATTGTTAAGATTGGCAGATTTGACGCAACAAGGATCTATTATGGAAATGAATTCTGCTCAAGGATTAAACCTGATATTAGGGTTTTTAAGAATAATGATATAGCAATCACTCTATTGACACCCCTTATTCCAGAAGAGGACTTAAAAAGTTGGGTTTCAATAATCAAAGATTTGTCCGTAAGTCATCCCAATTCTGAGGTTGTTTTCAATGATTGGGGGATTCTTAATACTATCAATGAGTACGGTCTCAAACCTGTTTTGGGCAGGCTCTTGGTCAGGCAAAAGAATGATCCCAGAACTATTAGACTCAAGTCACTTGTTCCTAATTTCAGAAACTTTATGGAATGCTCGCTAAGTTCAAAGGCCTTTATTGATTTTCTGCTGCAAAACGGAATAAGAAGGGTTGAACTGTCCAACACATTGCAGGGTATTTATGTTCCAAAAGACGCTTGGAAGCGTCTTAAGATTACACTTCATATACCTGATGTCCCTATTTCTGTGACTAGAATGTGCATGTTTGCAGGGGGCGACAAACCTAGTAATAATCGTAACTTTGGGATAATCGACTGCGCTCAGGAATGTAGGAGCAACTGTGAGAATCCGGATACTGTAAAAGGTTCACGTGATAAAAGCAATATAAGAAATAGAGATAAAATAATTGATAGTCGGAAGCGGATGATCTTGGATGATATATCTATGCCATATAAATTATTTCTCGAGGGAAATGTACAGTATTATGAAAATTATTCACTAGAAAATATTTCTGTTAGTGATAGGCTTGTTTTCCATCCGAAAAGCATATAAATCCAGAATGCCTACCTTACAGGATAAGTAGTAGTTAAATATTGTTATCAACACAGATATTTATTGAGGGGTATATATGACTGAAGAACTGAATTCTAAAAATAACGGAATCAAATTAAAAACTGGCCTTGCTGATATGCTAAAGGGCGGTGTGATCATGGATGTAGTTACTGCTGAGCATGCAGCTATTGCTGAAAAAGCCGGTGCTGTCGCTGTAATGGCACTTGAGAGGGTGCCCTCTGACATTAGGCAGGCAGGCGGCGTTGCACGGATGAGCGATCCAAAGCTTATCAAGGAGATAATGGCTTCAACAACAATACCTGTAATGGCAAAGATTAGAATTGGTCACTTTGCAGAAGCACAAATTCTAGAGTCTTTAGGTGTTGATTATATTGATGAATCAGAGGTTCTGACTCCTGCTGATGAGAAGTATCATGTAAGCAAATGGGATTTCAAGGTTCCTTTTGTGTGCGGATGTACAGGATTGGGCGAAGCCCTCAGGAGGATTCATGAAGGTGCCGCTATGATCCGGACAAAAGGTGAGGCTGGTACAGGGAACGTTGTAGAGGCTGTGAGGCACATGAGGACAGTTAATGAGGAGATTGCTGCTTTGAAGGAAATGTCGGAATCTGAATTAGACACTAAAGCTAAGGAGTATCGTGTTCCTGTTGAGCTTCTCAAGAAGGTAAGGGAACTGGGACGTCTTCCGGTTGTGAATTTTGCTGCAGGAGGGATTGCAACCCCAGCAGATGCTTCTTTAATGATGCAACTAGGTTGTGATGGCATATTTGTCGGTTCAGGCATATTTAAATCTTCAAATCCAACAGCCATGGCTCGTGCTATTGTCGATGCAACAACAAATTATAAGGATTCAAAGAAGCTGGCTGAGGTTTCTGAGGGTATTGGTGACCCCATGAAGGGTCAAAACATTGCAGACCTTGATGTGAAACTCTCTGAAAGGGGCTGGTAACTTGGTCAAGGTCGGTGTCCTGGCTTTGCAGGGTGATTTCAGGGAGCATATCTGGAGACTCAAAGCATTGAATGTGGATGCGTTTGAGGTTAGAAAAATAGATGAACTTGATGCAGTTGATGGGTTGATTATTCCAGGAGGAGAATCTACCACAATTGGAAAGCTTATCCGCCGCAATGGTTTGACTGATCTATTGAGGAGATACCATAAACCAATCTGGGGAACATGCGCTGGAGCTATCCTTCTGGCTAAAGATATCGAGGACAGCGATCAATTCAAACTTGGCCTAATGAATATAACGATCAGAAGAAATGATTATGGCAGGCAGATCGATTCTTTCTCTCAGGATATTGAATTAAACATCAATGATCAGAGAACCTCTTTTAATGCAATCTTCATCCGCGCCCCAAGGATTACAAAACTGGGAGAAAGTGTCAAATCTTTAGCTGAGTGTAATGGTGATGCAGTCATGGTAATAGAAAAGAATAGGCTGGCGACAACCTTTCACCCTGAACTGACAGATATGAATACTGTTCACAAATTCTTTGTTGAATTGATAGTTAAGCAACAGAATCACTGATTAAATGAGATAATCATCTTTTTGTATGATTGAATTTTATATCAAGATTTAATATCAATTCACTTATTTCGGTTATTAAAGAAGTTCCTTACAGGATCAGTCATGCTTTTTTGGAGATATCTTATCCTGCACAGCCGCATAAATAGAACCAGATCATTTCCATTTTTGATTTTTATCCTGTTCTTCAATATTTCTTTTTGTTCCTCAGGACTTAATACTCCAATTGCGTCAAGAAAATAATCAAGTGTAGTATTAAATGTGACACCTGCCATATTAAGGATTTTAGTTGAAGCACGACCGATATGGTCTATGAAATCCTTAAAAATCAGTTGGACACCGTGCTCTTCAAACATTTCAGATACAATTTTCTGCACCTCATGATCACTAAACATAATATCTTTTGGAAGTTCAGTCAACAGCGCTTTCAGCTCTTTGTCCAGCTCACTATCACTCGATCGTGGGTGGACATTCTTAAGATACTCACTGTATGCGCCAATATCTTTAATCAGCTCTTTAGATAATTCTGTGCTTATTTTGTCCCAATTTGTCTTGTAGATTACTTTCTTTCCCTCCCTCTCTTTTGTTATGAAATCCATGTCCAGAAGTTGATCCAACTGCCGGAATACCACAGGTATAGATTTTCCTGTCTCTCGAGCGATTTCAGAAGCATAATCAATTCCGGTTACTACGAATGTGAGAACTTCATTTAGAACCCCCGATACGACATCTTCCTTTGTCATCTGAATATCATCAACAGTTAGCTATTTAAATATTACCTTTACCCAAAGGGTAAACTTTATTAATCATCTTTATTTCATTTACCTCAAAGGTAAACCTTGCTGTCAATTCCACCGACAGTCAGGAGGTGATACAAATGATAGACCTACAGAGGAAAGAAGGGTATTCAGAGTTAGCAATGCTTACACAAAAGCATTACAATAATCTTGGGACTGCTTCAAAGATAGTATTACTGGAAGGGATGGGTTTTGAGAAATCAAGCTTTGTAGATGTCAGAGATCAAGAAAGCACATACTACAATCCCTGGCTGATATACAGCAGACCAAAAGGAGCTGACCTAACAGATTACTTGGCAATCAGCCAGAAAGGTAATCTCCTATATGCAAGTGACTGGTTCAATAATGTCAGTGATGGGCACGACCATGCCAGAAGCGCTCTGGAGAACATGGTCAAGCAGTACGATGCAAGCTTCTTATCGCCTGCAAGTAAGTTTCCTTCATACAGTGAATTCGTTGGTGGACGAATAACCAACGTACAAGAAAAATATGGAACTGGATTCATGGGAACTACCCTGTCTGTTGTTGAAGCGATATTGAGTCCATTCACATATATGTTTGGCTCGATGATTTGTGAGATTACAAAGGAGAATAACAGACAGAGATATTTGACATCAAATGGATTGATAGAAGGTTCGGTCGGTTGGAAAAAGATGATTGATCCAGGTGGATACATGATGTGTTAGTTCTTAGTAGTGCAAGGTTTATTTTTTATTCTTTTTACTCGTTTTATTTTTTTTCTTTTGTTCAGTATTTTTCTTTCTGGCTTTCTTAGGTTCAGTACTTTTTTTATCAGTTTTCTTAGATTCAGTAGTTTTTTTATTAGTTTTCTTAGGTTCAGCAGTTTTAACAGATTTCATTACTGCCTTTGTATTTTTTTCTGATTTAAAATCAAGCTTCTTTACACTCATCTTTTCTTCCTTGGATGGCAAACTGGACAGGATTGCAATAATAATGAAAAGTAATATAAGTCCGATTATTAAGTAGATAAAATAGGTCTTTATCCATTCCCATAGACTAACTGGGCTAAGGGCCGATACAACTCTGCCAAATCGGGATTTTTCTTCGGTGTTCTGAACTATAATGGTGATAGTCGAACTGTTAGCAGATTCTCCAAGATAATCATACGCAGTGAAACTGGTCCGTCTGATACCACAGAAATCGGTATCGGGAACTATCTTAGCAATCTCATCAAATATATGGATTGTCAGGTTTTCTGTTTCCTCTGACGTGTAACTCAGAACATCCCCATCGGGATCGGTAAACATTTCAGACAGATTTAGCTGATATATCTGGTCTTCATACATGAGATTAAATTTATATTCAGGGGTTTGCGTGTCCTGAAAATACTTAATTATCTGATCAATATCTTCTTTCTGTGTTTCGTTGCATGCTGTATCTTCAGGCACCATGAACATATAATCACTAAACCTTTGGTATTGATGTCCGACCCACCAGCTTACAGAGTCTACTGCCCATGAAAAGAAACTTGCTGTATTTTCTAAAATAATCTTTATCCAATTTGTCTTCAGATGAATCGAAATTGTCTCATTGAATGATGCGTCTTTACCAGGCACAGAATATTGTACAGGTATTTTATAAGTCCCACTTACGACTGATTCATTCGGACTTAACATTAGTTTCATATCAAACGATTCTCCTGGCTGGATGCTGAAACTATCAGCGTCCATTGTAAGCCAATAATCCTTTGGATAGCTCAGTTGATAATTACCACCACGTATTCCCACATTACTGATTTGGTAGCTGTGATTTGTATCCTTATAGAATGTGTCTATATATCTTGGTCCTTCAATATTTAAATCATAACAGTCATTTGCAGACATGACATAATGTACTATTTCATGAGTATAGACAATATCAGGATAATCATGGTTGGTGACAACAAGAACAGCGGTTTTATTTCCTGTTTCAAAACCGTCACAATTAAATTTTGAGTAAATATCAATATTTTTATCTTCACCGGGATCAAGACTCAGTGATTCCCTGGAAAGCTCAAAATAGTCACCGTCTAAGGTGAGATCAAGATTGGCTTCTTTGGTGCCAGCATTTTTGATGGATACTGTTGAAATGATCTCGTCTTCACAGCAGGTTTTTCCAGGTTCTGCATCCCCTTCAAATGTGAAATCATCACTGAATTCAGGCACATAACAATCAACAATATCCACAGGAACTGTCCGATTATCAAACAGCAGACCATAACCTGACTGGATATACATATCCAAGATGTAACTACCTGATTGGTTTGGTGCAATTATTGAAACTTGCTTTTCAGTTGAGTTAAAACCATCAAGATCAATTAGAGATTCATCATAAATTACTTGAATATCACTGGAATTAGGAGTTATCTTAGTAGAATAACTATTCTTTATCTTAACATCATTTTCAATATCTAATGTGTAATTATACTGACCTGTTGATCTACAAATAGAAATATCTGATGGAAATCCGATCGAAAAATCATAGCATCGTGATATATTCATATTTAGAGGGACTGTTGCAATCAGTTTTGAGCCACGAGATTTGGATCTAAGGGTTATCGTCTCATCTCCGTATACATCACAGGGTAGATCAACAATAACGTAGCCCTGTTGCATTCTGCCAGGCTGTACGGACATGGAAGCACTTGGATATATGTTAATGTATTCAGCATATTTATTTACATAAAAATCGTATGTTTCAGTAAATGCTCCGGCATTTGATAGTGTAAAATTGAAGACAACAGGTTCACATGGACAGGTTTTAACTTGAGTATATGGCATGAATATTTCATTATTTGTGCATTTTTTCACATTTATATTCTGCAAATAATCCTGACGAGCCCCCCCTTGAGTCTGTACTGTTGTAATAAGATCATAATTTCCGCTTGCGTCACATGGAACAGAGATAACTTCACTTACAACTGCTTCCTCATTGGTCATTAGAGTAAATATCGAAGGAACTATAGTTGTCCATGCTGCAGCAGATCCACTTTTGTATAATTGGTATGTTGAAGCTCTGGCAACTTCACTAGAAGATCTTTCACTTGTATCATCTTCAATGATGATTGTGGTGAATTCTGAACCTCCAGTATTCCTAACTGTGAGCTGATTGTCCAAAATTTGACATTGGCATGCATTCAAACTTGTAGATTTTGATACTATAAAAGTTTCCTCAGCAAAAACACCCGATACCAAGAGACTAATAATTAGTAGAAATAACAAAATATGTGATGTAATTTTTGCTTGGCTCATTGTATGCCATCGTCTGAAAGAGATAAAAAAGAAAAAAAAATTAATAATAGGTCTGACCCTGGTCGTCATCATCGTCATTGCTTCTCAGTTTTGAGAATCCGATGATAAGTCCTAGGATTATCAGAAGTACAACCAAAACAACAAGGCCAATTTCAAGACCGCTCTTGATTTGATCCCAACTGCCGTCAGCTCCTGAGTTTCCACCAGTAACAGTTCCCTTAAGGACAACCTGTTCAGTTTTTTGGTCAGTCTTGACATTCACAACGAATGTGTGCTCACCAGCTGCTGCGCTTTCTTTAGATGAAACATACAGATAAACTGTCTTTGTCTCTCCTGCATTGACGACAACAACACTGCTAGGGCTAACTTTAACATCTGCCCAGTCGGTGGTTCCTTCTGTTGTAACAGTAAGGGTTTTGCTTGTTTTCCCTTGGTTTGAGATAACCATTGGATAAACTGCTCCTGTTGTACCCATAACGATGTCCTGGGGGTCAGTATTAACATTAATTACAACTTTACTGCTATCAGTGTCAACATCTGTTCCACCACATTCGTCAGCTTCAACATAAATGGTCTTGATGACTGATGTGCTTTCGTAGTTGTCGTCATAATAAGCAGATATTTTGACGTTGTATTCACCTTCTTTGGTGCATGATGGGATTCTCAGATAAAGTTCTTCACTTGTGACTGATTCGTCATATTCAAGCTCTTCAACATAATCTGATGCAGAAAGGCCCAAGTCAGGAATTGTTGCTTTGATCTTGATTCCTTCTTCGTCCTGTTCTCCCATGTTCTTGACACGTGCTGCAACAAGAAGTGCTCGTCCAGCAACAACACTTCCCTCAGGGGAGAAGATTACATCTTTAATTGCCAGATCATGTCTTGGAACATCCATCTTAATATTATAATTTTGTACTATCTCATCATTGTTTCTGTCTGTTACAATGATTCTAACTTTGTAATCATCTTCATCAGCCCTATCTGGTAGGTCAAGATAAAGTTTTTTTACATACTTAACACCGCTTTCAACATCGAAAACATGTGTTGCATCTGAGATAGCTTGCCTGTCACTATATTCGTAACCGCTAATGAAAGCTTCTACAACAACATCGCTTGCGTTGCCTGTTGCCTCAAGTTCAACTCTAACCTCAATTCTATTTCCTCTCTCGAAGTCAACACGAGTTGTGTCGTTTGCTGTTAGTGTTGTCCCTTCCATTTCAACATCTGAAATCGTAACTGGAATAGCACCTGCAAATACATTTGCTCCAAGTACTACTAACAGAATAAGTGACAACATACTGACAATCTTTGTTCTCAAATTCATTTTATTCCCCCCGTTTTGGATATAATTTTATTGTGTATTTATTCCAACTTTTATTTAAAGTTTTTCCTTGTGTAGTTATATACCAGTGAAAACCCTTAGTTGTTATTGCTTAGTAATGATTACTGATATTTAAATGTTTCGCATTGTTAGTATATTGCAGTAGTGAAAGGATTGGTTAATAGCCTCATCCCAACTGGGCGATTGCAAGATAGTTGATAACCAACAAAGCTTCATTAATACTGCAATAACCAATAAATGGTATGGTTTATTACAATTAATCAGTGAAACACTCAATTGCCTCTAATAGGTAGTCAAGACCCAAATAAAAAGGTTTGTAATCAATAGTGACAAAAATGATAAAAATTGTGGGTTCACAAAAACGTCTTGGAGATCATTAAGTAAGAGACACATCAAAACACTTGGTTTTTACTGTAAAGTTAGGTTATCCTCCAACAAGTGTAATTTTTTATATTAGATATATTCACTAGATCAAGATGAGAATAATTATTGTTGGGGGTGGGCCAGTGGGCTGTTTTTGTGCTGCTATGCTCTCCAGAAGGGGCAGTGATGTGACGATTGTCGAAGAGCATGGAAAACCAGGCTTACCTTTTGCTTGTACTGGAATTGTAACTAAAGAGATATTTTCAATACTGGACAGCATCAAAAATCAAGATGATGCTGTTCCTGTAATCAATGAGATCAAGAGTTGCACAATAATATCTGATAAGCGGAAAGCTAAGCTTCCAGTGCATGATTTTATTATCGATAGGATTAAATTTGACCAAAATATGGCAAAGCTTGCAAAAAAGAACGGTGCCAGTATATTATATAATACAAAGTTTATGAAATTACAACGGTCTGGAAAGAAGTGGTTGGCATCTGTAATATCATCAAATAGTACAAGAAACAACGAAGATAAAAATATAAAGCTCTCTGCTGATATAATTATTGGAGCTGATGGACCAGTATCCTCTGTGGGTGTATCAGCAGGGCTTATCAATCCAGCAAGGAAAAGATTTATTCTGGGCAACCAGGTAAGATGTGAAGCAGATGGGTATTTTGACACAGGTTCTTTTGAAGCAGATCTGACGATAAGGAAGTTCTTTGGTTGGGTTGTTCCTGAGAACAAAAAGATTGCCAGGATTGGCATTGGAGTTCCCACGGATGGGAGAAATAAGCCAAAAGATACACTTAAATCATTCCTTAAGAAGGTAAGCGGACGATACGGCAAGCTTAAAATCATTGACAGACAAGCTGGACTGATTCCTGTGTTCTCTCCGTGGATAAAAAGTCAAAATAAGGACAGGACTGTCTTTTTGCTAGGTGATGCTGCAGGGCAGGTCAAAAGTACCACAGGAGGTGGTTTGATTCCAGGTCTTAGGGCTGCTGCCATACTCTCTGAGTGCATCCAACAAGGAAAAAACTATGATCTCTGCTGGAAAAAGAGCATTGGTCCTGATCTTGTTGCTCATAATATAATAAAATGGAAACTTGACAGGATGTCTGATCGTCAGCTTGATGGACTTGTCAAAGATGTGTCAGCAAAAAAAGTGAAATCTGTGCTTGCATCAAGTAATCGGGACAAACCACTAAAAATGATGTTATCCCTCGTAATGAACAATCCAAATCTGATCAAATATGTTATTTAGGGACTTTTGGTCGCTTCATCCAGATAATTGACATTTGAACTGTTTTGAGATATATTGAATATATTTATTCTGAAAATATATTCTTCTTTTTTAATAAGGCAGAGCCAAACAAAATGTTTATAAAGAAATCGTCTTTTTCTTACTAGGGGGTTTTAAATTGGGAAAAGATACAAATAAAGGCACTGATGATGAAGAAATTTCTTTTGATTTCATAACAAATCTATTTAAGGGTAAAAAGGATAAAGTCAAAAAGCATAATAAACACCAGGCACATCATGGTGAGGACATGCACGAAGAGCAAGACGAAGAAGCAATTGATGTCGATGGTCTGAAGAAAGCCCTTGTTAAATATTCACCATATCTTTTGATCCTAATCCCAATTTTCTTAAGTGTTTTTCTTCGGATACAGCCTGCATATCTCTCAGTTACAGATGACTGGGCAGAGAACACTGTTTATTCAAGTATTCAAAATAACATCAGATCACAGATTGATGCGCAGTACCAGTTGATGCCTGAAGCACAGAAAAACAAACTAGTTGAACAGGAATTCCAAAAACTCTTAGATAATCCGGAATACAAGACTCAGTTTGACCAAATGATAATGGGTTACTCAGCAGGGTTCAAGCAGCAGATTCAGGATGATAGTGGACAGACTTATCTACTCGCAATTGATCCATATTTCTGGTGGAAACATACTAAGAACATTATTGAAAACGGTCATCCTGGGGAGATCCTCAAGGACGGCAAGCCATGGGATACTCACATGTTTGCTCCTAAAGGAAGGGAGGTCCCGCCTGATATGGGACACGCTTACTTTATGGCATACCTATATCAGTTCATGAAAAACTTCTATCCTGATCTTCCACTAAAGAACCTGATCTTCTATGTTCCGGTACTTATTGGGACACTTTGTGTGATACCGGCATTTTTCATTGGAAGGAAAGTCAGCGGCAACCTAGGTGGTTTTGTTGCTGCGATAATAGTAGCTGCGCATCCTTCATTCATCGGAAGAACTGCTGCAGGTTTTGCAGATACTGATGCATATAATGTATTTTTCCCACTTTTAATTAGCTGGTTGTTCATACTGATGCTGGACGCTAAGACCAACAAGAAGACCGCAGTCATGGCTGCTCTAGCAGGAGTAACGACTGGTCTTTATGCATGGGTATGGAGCGGATGGTGGTATATCTTTGATTTCCTTATGATTGTTGCTGCTGTATATATAATTTCATATGTGCTGATAAATCATAGAGATAAGATAAGTCAACCAGCAAGACTATTCAAGATAAAAGAAGTTAGAGAATTTACGATTGCTATGGGGATGTTCCTGCTAGCGACTGGCATTTTTGTGACTTATTTTGCGAGTTTTAACGGTTTTGTAAATGCTTTTGCAAATCCCTGGGAATTTACACAGATCCATCATGTAGGTACAAAGAGTGTCTGGCCAAATGTGTTTACAACTGTGGCTGAACAGAATGAAGCATCAATTGAACAGGTTATTGAAAGTATTGGTGGTGGTGGCATTATTGCCAAGGTAATGATTCTGCTTGCAACTCTGGGCACAATATTTAGTATAACTAAATTCAAGGATAAGAGCTCTCTAAAAGTGGGTGTATTATTAGTTGTATGGTTTATTGGAACAATTTTCGCAAGTACAAAAGGGGTAAGGTTTATACTGTTACTTGTTCCAGCTTATAGCCTTGCAATTGGGGTTTTCTTTGGTATCTTATACACAAAGTCTTCAAAAATCATGAAGGGCTCTCTCGATCTTGATCCCATGATAATAAAAGGGTCAGTCGTTTTGATTGCTCTTCTAACATTATATCTTCCTGTATCGTCAGGTTATAATGCAGCAGTACACGAAATACCATCAATGAATGATGCATGGTATGAAGCTTTACATGAGATAGACACTAATGCTTCACAGAACGCCATTATCAACTCATGGTGGGATTTTGGACATTGGTTCAAGAGGATAGGTAATAGGCCAGTAACATTTGATGGTACAAGCCAGAACACGCCTCAAGCACATTGGATAGGTCTTTCTTTGCTTACAGATAATGAAAACCTCTCTGCAGGTATTCTAAGAATGCTTGATTGCGGGGCAAATGATGCTTTTGAAGTTCTGGATAATTCAACAAACAAGAGTTATTTCAGCGTGGATCTTTTATATGAAGTTGTCCAGCTTAATAAAGAAGAAGCTAGGACAGTTCTTGAAAAGTATATTGACAGTGAGAATGCAAGTAACGTACTTGAGCTTACGCACTGTAATCCTCCTGAGGATTATTTCATAACAAGCCAGGATATGATTGGAAAAAGCGGAGTGTGGGGTCATTTTGGTGCATGGGACTTCAAGAGGGCTACCATTTTCAATAAAGTGCGGAGCATGGATCAGAATATAGCAATTGATTACATCTCCAATGAGTTTGGCTATTCACAGGACGCTGCAATGCAGTTATACTACGAAGTCAGATCACTTGACACTGAAAGAGGTGCTAATGACTGGATTGCCTCTTGGCCATCTTATATCTCTGGAACTGCAGGATGCCAGAATAATGGTGGGCAGTTGATATGCCAGAATACGATACAGGGTCAGCCAATCGTCATATTTGTCAATACAACCACATGGGAACCAAAGATACCATCAACACAGGGAGAGATGAAACCTTCAAAATTCAGCTATGTTGATAATGAAGGTATTTTCCATTCAGTGGAATATAGCGAATCGCAGTATCCTATAGGTGTATCGATTGTTCCGTCCGGTGACGGTTATTTTAACCTCATCATGGATCCTAGAATTGTAGGGAGTATGTTCAACCGTCTTTTCTATTATGAAGGTGAAGGACTGAAACACTTTAATAGGTTCAATGACAAGAAAAGCTTTACAGGTGATAGAATAATCACATGGAAAGTCGACTGGAACGGTGTGGATGAAAATGATTATTTCGGTCCGTCGAAAGGATCATATGATGTCCCACAGGTCGATGAATCAAATATTGTTATTAATGATGAGATTAACAAATCATTGCCTTTCAATGAGACGCTGAATAATACTCCGGAACAGACAAATGAGTCAGAACAATGATCTCTTCGTTGTAATTCCAGCTTATAACGAGTCAAAGACCATTTCCACGGTTATTGATAGGACTAAGAAGTTTGCAGATAATATCATCATCATTGATGACGGTTCTTCTGATAATACTTATGATGTAGCTTCGGCCACTGGGGCAAGCTATGTCCTACAGCATATTGTAAATATGGGTAAAGGTGCTGCTCTCAAGACAGGGTGTGATTATGCTGTCAAAAAGGGAGCAAAGACCATTATTGTGATGGATGGTGATGATCAGCATGATCCAAAAGTGATTCCTCATTTAATTGAAGCTCTCAATCACGCAGATTTAATCATAGGATCCAGAAAAATGGGAGGTGATATGCCCTTCATCCTTATGTTAGGAAATCTTTTTATACAATATATGACTAAGTTGCTTTACAATATCCAGATACGTGATACGCAAAGTGGGTTTAGGGCATTCTCGTCCAAAAATTACAGGAAAATCCGATGGGAATCAACAGGATATTCAATGGAAAGTGAGATGATTGCAAACGCCTGTCTTGCTGGTCTTAAGATAAAGGAGATTCCAATAAAGACGATCTATCACGATAATTACAAAGGTACAACTGTCCTGGATGGGTTAAAAATAATAATAAATATGGTCAGATGGAGATTATTTAGGTGGCTTAGATGATTTTAGGCATACAAATATTGGGAGCGCTGTTCGGTATGATGATGCTTTATATCTCATATATGAACTTCAAGAGAAAAGACTTCACAGTTGTTGAAGGACTGTTCTGGATGGGTGCTTGGGTGGCTTTTATTGTTGTATCATTCTTTCCTGATATCATCTCTCCTCTTGTCAAAACTCTCAGTCTTGCAAGAGCAATGGATTTATTCATAATTCTAGGGTTCATGTTCCTTGTCGCTTCAATCTTCTATTGTTACACATTGCTCAGGAAACTTCAGAAGAAGATGGAGCAAATTGTTAGGAAAATCGCCATAAAAAAATGAACATTCCACTAATCAGGCTGCTTGACAGGTATATTGGAGCCATGGTCATTGTAATTCTCAAGATTATTAAGCCGCTGGTGAGGATAGACAATTCCAGTAAAAATATCTTATGCATCCAATTATGGGGCATTGGTGAGACTGTACTTACACTGCCTGCAATAAAGAGTATAAAAAAGAGATTTCCAAGCAAGAGACTTTCTGTGCTTGCAACATTCCGCAATAGTATCGTCTATAATAATCAGCCATTCGTCGATGAGGTGTATGAGATTGACATCCGTCCGTTATCGGTATTGTCCTTTATATTCAATAATTTCCGTAAATATGAACTGGTCTTTGATTTTGAAGAATATCTAAATATCTCAAGCTTGATTGCTTTTTCAGTCGGAGTTAGGACTTATGGTTATGATCATGGAGTACGCAGTATGATTTATGACAATAAAATCAACTACAATGATAAACAACATGTTGTCCAGACCTTTCTGGATCTAGCGAGAATCGGACAAAAGAAGAAAGATTATATCAATTATGACAAGCTTATAGAATTGAAGTATTCCTGGAAAGATAATGCAAAAACCAAAAATCTAGTAGGTAAGTTAATAGGGATTTGTTCTGGTGCCGCCGAAAGCGGGAGGAGCAGGATTTGGCCTTACTATTCACAACTTGTTGACAAATTAATGGAGTACGATCCAAAGTTCAAGGTTGTGTTTGTAGGTACTCAAGCGGAAAAGAAGAGTATTGATACTATAATCAAAAAAATCAAGTATGATAAAACCGACCGAGACAAGCGTATTATCAATCTTGCCGGCAAGCTTTCTCTTACAGAATTATTCGCATTTATAAAGAAATGTGACTTATTTATCAGTAATGATACTGGGCCGATGCATATTGCAGCAGCACAGGGTGTAAAGACCATTGGTCTCTTCGGTCCAAATCTTCCACAGCGGTTTGGTCCATATGGCAAGAACAGGAAAGGCAAACTCAATATTGGCATCTACAAAGGATCCAACTGCAGCCCCTGTATAAATGTGCATTTGGGCAGTATTAAGGAATGTGATGATCCTATCTGCATGAAGAAGATTTCTGTCGAAGATGTAATGGAAAATATCTAAGATGCCGCATAAAAATAATATTTACGTTTTTGCAGCAATGATTCTTGCCCTAGTTGTTCTTGGGATTCTCCCTTATTTTATTGGACCACAGGTACTGGTTGAGTCTATTGGGATTGAGAATGGCTATATATTAGGGTTCATCGTTGCATTCTTTGGAGGGTTTTCTGCCGGGACATCAGTATCTGCTATTAGTTTCCTTATGGCATTAGTTGCAGGAGGTTTAGATCCGCTGCTTTTAGGACTGATTGCAGGTATAAGTCTTGCTATTGGTGATTCAATAATGTTTTTTGCAGGATTGAAAGGGAGGGAGATTATCAGTGGAAAATGGAAACATAGGATGGAAAGACTTGCTGACTACACTGATAGTAAAAAATGGATTAAGGGATCAATCCCATTTTTATCGTACTTGTATATTGGTTTTGCACCGCTTCCAAATGATATCATGATCTTATTTCTGGCGATTATTAAATGCCCCAGGAAGATTGTATGGAGTGTTATCGTGCTCGGGGATCTGACATTTGCACTTATGATAACACATCTGGCTGCTTATGGTGTGCAACTAATTTGATTTACCTAAATAATGTTTTATGCCAAATACAGTGTTCAGCTAATTAAAGTGTTAAAGAAGAAGAACTGAGTTGACTAGGAGATTAGGTAATTTTCGTGAGAAATTAGATTCTCTCAAGTTCAACAAGGGGAATATTATCACACTTTTCATTGTCTGTTATTAAAACATTACGCATTCTCTCCAACTCTGCCTGTATAGCCAGACCTAATTCTGAAATCAAGTAAATTTTATCCTCTTTAATTATTATTCCTAGATCTATAGCCTCACAAAGAAAATTACTTAACAGAGTACGACCTATCTTTCTTTTTGTCATATGAATAAAATCCTCAAATCGGTATTTTTTATTAGGTCTCAAATGATAAAAAATAGGATAATGCCATTTCTTTCCAAGAAAGCAATAAAAACGCAATATAATACACTTCTCATTCTCCATAAGAGTCATAAAATTAGGACTAATATTTAAATACTGTCTAATGAGATAAAATCCATATTCATAACAGATTTTTGAAAGAGGTGCAGATATGAAAAAAATAATAGTCTTAGTCCTTTTAGTATGTTCGTTAATTGTATTTGGCTGTTCTCAGAATTCCAATGATTCTGTAACAACAAGCAATGATATGGCCAATAGCAATCCAGACAACAGTAATGTTAATACACATAGTCCAAATATTCAAGGAGAAAAAATTATCATGGGTATTCTTCCATTAAGAAATCCAACAGATATGCTTGATAGATTTGGTCCTACTGAAGCTTATTTAAAAGATAAAACTGGTTTGGATATTACACTAAAGTTTTACCCAACAGAAGGGGAGCTTGGAGGTTATACTCAAGTTGTAAAAGAAATTACATCAGGAGAAATTGGACTTGCTTATCTTGCTCCTGTAACAATCGTTCAAGCACATGGTGTGAACAAAAATGTTATACCATTCATTTGTGCCCAAAACAGCGGTTCGCCTACTTATCAGGGTGATTTAGTTGTACTTGCAAGCTCAGAGTATGAAAATCTGGAAGATCTAGAAGGAAAGAAAGTAACTGGAACTAGCAAATCTTCAACATCAGGAAATCTTTTCCCATCAGCATTACTTATGGATAAGGGAATTGACAAAGAAACTTACTTTGATGGAGGGATGCAATATTTAGGTTCACATGATAAAGCCGTAGAAGCTGTTCTTGCTGGTACAATGGATGCAGCATTCATAAATGAAGCTACATTCAATAAATACAATTCAGAAGGACAACTTAGATCTATCTGGAAACATGATTCAGTTGCAGAGTTCCCTTTCGTTGTAAACACTGACGTAATTAATGAAGAGACACTTGCAATCATTAATGACGCGCTTCTAGTTATGCATGAAACTAACCTTGAAGGGATACAAGCAGTAAATTCAAATTATGATAAATGGGTATCCATCTCTTGGGATGATTATGCTGCAGCGAAGAAAGCTTGTGATTCAGTTCATGGTGATATCCTATACGATCTTGATAACTGGAGATAGGTATGCACAACTTAACTAATAGCAAATTACAGTTTAAGATAATTATTTTAGCTGTATTTGCAATCTCTTTTTTTTTGTCAATCACGACTCTTTATTCTATTGATCAAACTAAGAAAGAATTAATATCACAGCATGATGATTATGGTGAATTTATAACTAAGACTCTAGTTTCTCAGAGTAAACAAGACTTATTATCTTTAAACTATCCAGCAATAAGACTAGTATTAGAGGAAATTGGGAGTAGTGACCCACTTATTGCATCAATAAAAGTTAGACAAAACGACAAAGATGTGGCTGTATATCTTTCTGATGCTTATTCTAATACTAAAAGTAATTTTGACCATTCAGTTTATACTCGGGATATTGTTCATAACGCTACTACATTTACAAAACAACTTGGTCAAATTGAAGTTAATCTTTCAAACAGACAACTTAATGAATTTATCAAACAATCTATGATCACATTTTTTATCCAAAATTTTTTGGTAATGCTTTGTATCTTAATTGTAATTTATTTCTTCATGAACAGAATGATTGTTAAACCAATCACTAAACTTAACGAATCAACCAGAAAAATAGGAGATGGTGATCTAGATATCCAAATTTCAAATAATTCAAAAGATGAAATTGGTGTATTAGCAAGAACTTTTAATTCAACTGTTGAAAAGCTAAGAAATCTTGTTACAAATATCAAAAACAATATTGTGGAGTCAAAACAAATATCAGAAGAAATATCACATAGTTCAAAAAGCATGAATGACGCAACTGCGATGATTAATGATTCAATCGAACAAATCAGTTCAGGAACATCTAAGCTTAGAAATGTTGTCAAGACGAATTATAAACTAATGACAGAAAAGCTTGAAAGCAATATAAATGATGTTTCACATCTATCTAAGGAGATTACTAAAGATACAAAAGACATGAGTGCAATCTTGAGTAATACGTCTGTCATTACAACACAAGCGAGTCAAAAACTAAATTTATTCTATGATTTCATAGGTACATCAATAAAGGATGTCGAACATTTAAGTGATAAAATTGTGCGTATCTCAAATTTTGTAGAAAACATCCATAAAATCTCTGATGAGACAAACCTTCTTGCTTTAAATGCGGCTATTGAAGCAGCTAGAGCTGGTTCATCTGGAAAGGGTTTCGCAGTTGTTGCTGGTGAAGTAAAAAAGCTTGCAGAACAAACACAGGGTGCTACAAAAGAGATAGTTAAGCTAATAGATGATATCCAACAATCATCTAATAATACCTACACTAATATGAAAGATGGAAGTGCGGATCTTAAGACAGGCATCAAGACGATCAGTGATGCTTTAGATTCTTTCAAAACAGTAAATGATAGTATCAGGACAGTAATTTTAAGAGTAAATGATATTGAATCAAGTTCAAACCTCCAATTAGAAAACTCTAAAGCAACAAAAGAAAGCCTAGCCATACTTAATGAAGTCGCAACAGATTTTACTGATAAAGTAAGCCTTGTTATGAAGAGTATTGGTGAAACACATGAGGCCATGCGGGGTATCGCAAATTCTTCTGAGAAACTAACTAAAAGGGCAGATATGTTGAATACTCTTGTAAATAACTTCAAGTTATAATCTACTTATTTCTTTATGTGATAGTCAGCCTAATCATCCCAATCATCATTAAATTCATTAGCACAGGACATACCTACACACAGTTTATATTTGTTTTATTGAGATTTAATTTTATGATTATTAAGATTAAATACATCCCCATAACTCGCGTATATAAATCAAAACGAGGCCTATCTGAGAAACTCATCAGAAAAAGGCTTGAAAAGTCAGGCTGGGTAGTCTGGAGAGGAGGTTTTATTAATGCAGTTCGTAAAAACTACCTTTATCCAAATGTTGAAAAGAAATACAAAAAACTGAATGCTCTCATGGACAGGGAAGACCTGATTTATTTATCTTATATGGCAAAGATACATCACGGGATGCCTGATTTCTTGTGCTATAGGGAGGGGTTCGCAAGTGATTCAAATGGTTTTAAATTTGTTGAGTGCAAGTTAGGATATGAGCAGTTAAGCGATCGTCAGAAGACATGCATTGCAAAATTACTAAAAAGAGGTTTTAAAGTCGAGGTCCATAAGATGGTGCATGGCAGCATAAAACTAAGAGTATGTAAATATAATATCATAACAGGGGAGAAAAAAGTGATTGCACAACAAAAAAGACTTGTATTAAGATGGTAAGTAATTGGATATGAAATGTCAGTAATTCATATCATTTATTGATATTACTTATTAGTATTATTCATTAATATTACTTGTTGGTATTACTTGTTGGTATTACTTGTTGGTATTATTTATATTAGTTTTTTATATTACTTAGAATTATTCAAAATAATGAATGTGCTTCTCCTAATATCATTTTTATTTGGTATAGCAGTTAAGTTTTCATCCGGTAAACATGATCAGGTGAGAAAAATTGTCAATAATTATCTCATGTATATAGGATTGCCTTTATTGATATTTCTTGCATTTTTAAACAGTGTGGATATTGATTATGGTAAGATTATCTTGATAGGTACAGTATTCAATCTAATTGCCCTTGTATTATTTTATTTTGTAATAAGCATAATGAATATCGACGTCAAGAGAAAGGCCTCGATGTATCTCTGTACAACTTTTGGCAACTATGGTTTCGTAGGAATTCCGTTTGGAATAATATTTTTTGGAGATATAGGGGGTTCAGTTGCCGCAATCATGTCCATTATTACAGCATTGTTGCATTTTACAATTGGTGTTGTTCTGGCTAATAGTTTTCTTAAGAAAAAAGAGTACTCAATAAAGAGCCTTCTGAATCCAATCTCTTTAGGAATATTGCTAGCTTTCATTCTGTCAAGATTTAATATGCAGGTTCCTGAGTTAATAGGACAAATATCATCATTAAGCACATATTTACTTCTGTTTGTGATTGGTATGTCTATTGAATTTAAGCATCCGGGAAGAGGCTATATCAGCAGTTTTATAATCAAATTCATTGCTGCTCCAACAATCATGATTATCCTTGTCTTTCTTCTAGGTGTATCGAAATATTCTGATTATTATCCACTCATCCTGCTTTCGTTCATGCCGGGGGCAATGTCCAATACTGTATTGGCCAGTAAGTATAAGTTTGATGATACATTTGCATCGAATCTTGTATCGGTTAGTACATTTATCGTCGTAGCTGTGATGTTAGTAATCTCTTTCTTCAGATAGCAAAAGTTGAGATATCTCACAACCATAATAAAAATGGATTAATCTGTAAGATAAATAAGACTCAAGAATAACATACGACAGTTAAAAAAATATGTCCTTAATCAGTTTCTAGGTTAATCCTCTTAATATCTTCTTCGGATAGCTTCCAACCGATTGATCCCAGATTCTCCATGATATGGTCTTCGTTGACTGCTTTTGGTATAGTTATAACACCTTTCTGAGAGATAAGCCAGTTCAGTGCGACTTGTACGGGCGTTTTGGAGTACTTTGCGGCCAGTTCATCCACTATCCCTGGATAGCTGAACGCTAGGCTTCCTCTTGCAATTGGTTTGTAAGCGATTATGGCAATATTATTTTTATGGCAATATGGTATTACTTCTTCTTCTGGTTCCCTATGGAGAAGATTATACTCTATTTGATTTGCCACAATCGGATGTTTTGAGTGCATAACAGCCTCTTCCATCTGATCGACTGTGAAATTGCTGACTCCAATGCATCTCACGATTTTCTGATCCACAAGATCATTCATAGCTTTGATAGATTCTGATAGTGGAAATAATGGATTTGGCCAGTGAATAAGATACAGGTCAATATAGTCTGTCCTAAGTCTCTGAAGGCTGTTCTTAGCTGCTTCAATTATACCTTTGTATGATAAGTTATCCCTCCATACCTTTGATGTAAGAATGATATCCTTTCGTGGTAGGTCTGTGATGGCTTGCCCGATTAATTCCTCAGCATGTCCCTCACCATAGACCTCAGCGGTATCTATATGACTAATACCAAGCCCTATAGCTTTCTTAATAGAATTAATGGCTTCTTTATCTTTTGAGGTGTCCTTAATAAACCCGCCTCCAACAAGCCATGAACCTATGCCAAGTACAGGTATTTTCAGGCCGCCTTGTAGTTTTTTGTATTCCATGATGGAGTTTTTGATTAGTTTATCCCACAACACATTTACTACTATACCTTAATAAATATATCGAAAAATAATAAAAAATACGATTTTGTTCCAAGTCAGGAGTTTCGAATAAGGGCTTTCAATTCTGAAAGCTTCTGTTCAATGTCCTGAATTTTGTCCAAGATGCTATTGCTCTCATTTCCCAGAGTAACTTCACTGCCTGTATCAGGTACGACAGTTCCCTCTTTTACAAATTGCTGTACTTCCTCATCTGTCTTGAAAGCAAGGACTTCGTTCGTTTGGCTGTCTACGAATACAGTATATGAGACACCAGCATAATCTATTGGTGTTATAGACAGCATCCAATAAAGCCTCCCTTCTACGACATATGGTCTGGGTTCAATTACCCTGCTTGTGGCCCAGTCAATTACTGGAAACTCCTGTTTGACATACGATACGACCCTTACGGGGCCTGTCAAAGTTTGTTCATCATCCAGTTCAAGAAGGTCAATACGACCAGACATCCCATCCACAAGGAATATCTTAAAGACACCATAACTTTGACCATAAGGTTCAGTTGCTACTATCCATTTCAATCCATCCTCTGTTGGTATCAAGAAAGGCTGTCTATTGGCTTCTCCGTATACATCAGATATTTCTATCTGATCTTCGTGCAGGAACCATGTGTTGATTATACCAAGATGGTATTTATAGGAATCAACATAGAGGCGTGCAAGGCTCTCAGGATAGACTACATTATCTGCAAATAGCGGATCTTTCTCTATCTCTTCAGGTGTGAGGAATTCAGCAGAACCATCCTTATAGACTTTGAAAGCTCCATTGAAATATGGGACCATGACCGGGAACATAAATCGATATCCAATTGTCGGTACGATCGTTATCACTTCATCACCGTCCATAAGGTAATATACTTCATCCACATCAATAAAGAATTTCTTTTTGTATATCGTCCAAAAGATGTTATCAAATATTCCAATGTCTTCCCCTATTTCCATCTCTGAGTTAACCAATCGAGTCTTTCGTTCAGATACATCAGCCTGGCCAATCATCAGGCCATTGACTTTTTGTGTAAAATACAGTATTGTACCATCTGGGACTCTTGGTGCTGTCCAGACGAGACTGCCATTTATATTGACAATATCCAGGCCACCAATGCGCTCGGTTGACTTCTGGAGACTATCCTGTAGATACCTGTAAGCTACAGGCATGGGAAGCATTCTAAGAGTTGTAGAGTCTGGAAGTTTCTGAATCTTATTATACTCTGTCGATTGAACAATATTATGCTGTACGATGAGGTCATTGAATGACATCACAAGCATTAACAGGATTCCAATTGTAATCAGGACGGATGATGTGACCCTGCTCCTCCGAATCATCATAATTGAGCCTGCTACAACAAATGCAACAGATATAAACAGCATAGGTACTCTGTAAAATACCATCAGGAATTCGTGGAACCAAGGGCGAAATATATAAATGAATACCAGCAGTGCTGCAACAATTAAAAGGGCAGAATACAATGTTCTCTTATCGCCCATAGATATTATCTTTGCTTCCTTGATCTCTGGATCTTTCTTTGTTTTCATACGCCCCACCTTTTTACGATTCATCAAAAAAAACATGGCCAATAAGCCTAAGAGGATATTTTGAGTTATCAGAGCAAGACCTACTCCAATAAGTACAGGCACCCAATTTCCTTTAATTTTCATTTGTTCTTAAATCAATAAACTCAGTTATAACCAATCTTAATAAACAGTCTATTTAAGTTTAACTGTTAATATCTAATCATATTGAGTGAAATCTGCAAAACAAGCAAGTTGAATCCGCAAACAGGCATTTTGTTTCTCTTTGTTGTTCAAGGCAGTATTTTTTCCGGGTTTGCATCAATAACGGTTAAAAATACCTTCACTTTGGTTTGTGTTATGAATAATGACCAGATGCCCAGAGAACGAATGTTATCTTTGGGACCGGATAGTCTTTCGGACTATGAACTGATAGCCATACTTCTCCAAAGCGGAACAAAGGGAGAAAATGTGCTGGATGCAGCCAAGAGGATAATATCCAAGATGCCAATATACAAACTGAGGAATATGAGTATACATGAACTTATTGATTTCAAAGGTATAGGAATAGCTAAAGCATGTATAATTATTGCAGCCTTTGAACTGTCCAAGAGAGGTGAGATGCCAAAACCAGGGAAGCAGATCCGATCAGCAAAAGATGTTTTTAAGCTTATGAGCAACCATGCAGACAATACAAAAGAGAAAGTGATATCACTTCTCCTAAATTCAAGGAATTTAATTATCCATAAGGACCTCGTCGGAATAGGGACATTGAACTCAGTGCTTGTTCATCCAAGGGAGGTATTTAACTGTGCGATTCGCAACTCAGCCAATGGAATTATTTTGGTGCATAATCATCCAAGTGGAGACGTGACTCCCTCAGATGAAGATTTCCGCATAACCAAGGTATTGTATGACAGTGGGGAGATAATCGGAATCAATCTCATTGATCATGTCATAGTTTCAGATGGAAAATATTTCAGTTTTAAGGAAGAGGGTTATCTGTGAAGAAGTGGATTAAATGGATTATAGAGAGCTTCTGTATTACCGTGTTAAAAGGACCATATCCTTACTTTAAATGGTAATATCAATAGACTATCTCATTTTATGTCTTGAGGTACTGTATTGATTAAAGAAGAGATGCAAATAATAAATGTAAAATAATACAAGGCTCAGGTATTGACCATAATCAACCCATAAAAAATCCCCATACATATTGAATGCATAACCAGCTGCAAAAAGGAAGATTGGAAAATAGCATGTTATCAGGATCATATTTATTATATGTTTTAGCTTGAAATCGTTTATCAGAAAGTAAACTGGTATCACTACAAGGATGAATGTGTATGGTTTCAGGCGTGGATACACAAGGAAAACTGATACTAATGCAAACATTAAGTTATCTGAGTATTTTGTCCTGTGTTTATGATATTTTAGATATATTAAACCGATTATAACTATAATTAGGAAATAAACAAGTAGTGACAAATACTGGTGACCATTGAATATTGAAAATAGCAGTAAGACCAATGATGGATTATGCTTACCTCCTCCCATAGATAATGGTATGAAATGGTCCACCAAAGCCAGATGATCCACATCTTCCAACTGAGGACCTGATATCATATTTGGGAAGTAATCAGCAGTCATTTTGGGAAATAAGATCATTGAAGTTAACGACAGGATGATAAATGAAAATAACAGACCAATCACAAAATATATTTTTTTTCTCTTCTGGAAAAAAAGGAATATTGGAGCTAAAATAAAATGTATCAATTTAGGATAACACATCAATGTCAAGACAATGCCAGACAAAAATGGCCTTTTGTACAGTAAGAAATATATCGCTATTGCGTAGAATAATAACTGGAATATGCCAATATTTCCAGTCCTGAAATTCCAGTATGACCCTAAAAACCCTGATATCAAAAGGACCATAAGCAGAGATCTGGAATTTTTTTTTCGTGCTGATGCAATCACTATGAATGTTGCAATAAGAAGAAGGGACCAGATTATATGATAATTGAGTCTGAAACCTTGACAAGCTTTTTCGTATAATAAAAGACTAATCGGGGGATACCAAAAAAACATCCCTTCCATGTGTGACTTTTCCAAGAGCTGATCATATTGGTATGGGTTGCCACCATCTTTTACGACTTCAACAGCATGGCAGTCAATAACAAAATCCCAGCCGGATGTTGGGAATGCAATAATAACCATGGCTATGCTTAATATTATTACTGAAATGACAATTAGATAATATGTCTGTATATATGTCTTATTTGGAGTACCCATTTAAATATAGTAAATACAGCACTATTAATTATTTATCGATAATTGAAGATGATTGTACAGTCCAAGTGATGTCAATTTTTAGGTCGATAAATATTTAAACAAGCGATGCTAGAAACATTATTAAAAAGAGGTATGTATATGATTTTTAAAGATATAAGTGTCAAAATCCAGTTGATGATTATCTGTATTCTTCTTGTAACAGTGCCTGTAAGTATCGTTGGCTATATGACTTATGTCTCTGCGGAAAATGAAACAACTGAGCGTGTTGAACAGCAGCTTACAATCATTGCGCAAGATTGGCAGAGGATTGTGCAGACATATGCTCTTAACTCAAAGCATGTTATGGAAGACAAAGGATTGCAGGGTCTGCAAGAATATAAAGAGTCAGTTAAGCAAAAGATTGCTGATATGCATATTGGGGAAGCTGGTTATATTTTTGTTCTGGACAGTAAGGGACAATATATTGTATCAAAGGACCGGTTGCGTGATGGTGAGAATATTTGGGATTCACAAGATGCTGATGATGTTTATTTTATTAGGGAAATTGTAAATGGCGCAAAAACTAAAGAATTTCACATCCAATATTATCCATGGAAGAATGAAGGAGATAACAAAGAAAGGCTTAAGATTGCAGCCTCGACGTATGTACCAGAATGGGATTGGATAATCGGCGTAAGCGCATACCAGAATGACCTAAAAGGGACGCTGGGTGGTCTGGATAAGATAAAATCAATAATGATAGTTGGAATTATATGCTCAATAATCATCGGATCTGTTGTTGCTTACTTTCTTGCTCTTTATCTTTCATTAGTCCTGAAAAGTCTGGCAGGCCGGATGAGGCAAATGGCCCTTGGCGACCTAACAATCACTATAGATAAGAATCCAGGAAAGAATGAATTAGGTAGTATTTTCATGGCATTCGGAGCTCTTGATGAAAGCCTTAGAGCTTTGATTTCCAAGATTGCTGCAAATGCTGGAACCTCTGCAAAGATTTCGACTGATCTTTCTATAAGTTCAGATGAGGTAACAGCTTCTACTGAACAGGTAGCATCAACTATGCAGGAAATTGCTCGAGGAGCACAAAAGCAGAGTAGACAGGTCAGTCAGACTGCTAATATAATCAAAAATTTTATTACTACTATCAATGAGATAGGAAGCAAATCGAAAAACACTTCTCAAGCTGCAGCAGAAGCTAATAAAGCTGTGGCTAAAGGCGTCGATTCAGCAAAGAATGCTGTATCAAAAATTGAATCTTTAAGATCAACTGTGAACCGATCAACAAAACTCATCCAAGGATTAGGAGAGAAAAGTGAGGAAGTAGGAAAAATTACTGATATGATAAATGGAATATCAGAACAGACTAATCTGCTTTCTTTAAACGCAGCGATTGAAGCCGCAAGAGCTGGAGAGGCAGGAAGGGGTTTTGCCGTTGTTGCTCAGGAAGTTAAAAAACTGGCAGAAGGAAGTAAGAATGCAACTCACGAAATAACTAGGCTTGTAACAGATATTCAGAACGAAATAAAGAATGCGATAGAAAGTATGGAACAAGGTTCTCTGGAGATGGACAGTAGTAACAAGACAATAAATGATTCTCTGCAGTCGCTTGAGGGGATCAGCAGTTCAGTTGCTATTGCTGTCAATCTAGTGAGTGAGATCTTACCCTTGGCTGAAATGCTTGTTGCTGGTACGAAGCAGGTTGAGAAAGCAGTGACTGAGATTAGCTCTGTATCTGAAGAAAATGCCGCAAATAGTGAGGAGGTTTCTGCATCTGTTGAAGAGATTTCAAGCGCTATGCAGAGAGTTGCCCAGGCTGCGCAAGGTCTAGCTCAAAAATCACAAGATTTGCAGAAGCTCGTAGGTGTGTTTAAAATTAATGATTAAATTTTATCTTTTTTTTGTATCAAATCTTTTATCAGAAAAAAAGTCAGTACAAATGTTGCCAGAACCAAAGCTATTGCGTCTGCTATCAGGAGTAATGTTAGGTCCACTTTACTACCTCTTGTTTTCCCTCATTAACAGTTTTTCTCAGTTTCATACTGGTTATTGTAACTACAACATATACAATTAGTGACATTAAAAGTCCGGGATACATGGGTTCCAGCCCAAAAATGTATGTTGGCCAACCTTCATAGGCATTAATATAACCATCCATCATCCATAATGTAGATGTCAGTGAACCAATTATTATACTTAAAAATGATGCATTTGGTGATTTCCTACCTTTAAAGAAGAAACCTGCTAAAACAGGTATCAATAAAGCACTAATGCCAATAGTCCCAATTGTATACCACATGGCTACTAGCGATGTAAAAGAAAGTGCGATTATTGCAGCAATAACGCCGGCGATTACAATTCCAATTTTGGTGACAAACATTATTTTCTTTTCTGATGCTTTTTTGTTAAATATTTTGTAATATAAATCATGTGATATGTTCATTGCTCCTAGGAACGTAAAAGAATCTATCGTAGACATTATTGTTGCTATGAGACCAGTAAAGAAAAATCCTTTGAATACTATTGGTAGGACTGCCGCTGCAAATACAGGGTAAGCAGTTGTAGGGTCGATACCTGGCATCGCAGCCCTGGCATACATGCCAGTAAATGTTGTGCAGACATCAAACAATGCCCAGAAAACAATTGAGATTAGAATACCTCGTTTAGGTATCATCGAGTTCTTTGCTGCATAGCATCTTTGATAAAATCCTGGATCAACAAGTGTCCAAAAGGCAATGAATCCCCACACAAGAATCATCTGGATTGTCCAGTCTCCAGTAAGCGTAAAATGAGATGCAGGTAGATTGGCTTGAAGGAATCCAATCCCACCAAATTTGAATACAGCAAATGGGATTATCATGGCTACTCCAAGCATCATGAGGAAAAACTGTATGAAATCAGTGTATACCACACCCATGAAACCACCGCGCATTGTGTAAAATATCATCACTAATGTTCCAATAAGGATTCCTACCCAATGAGGCCAGCCAAACAGAAGGCTAAAGACCAAGCCTAATGAAAAAACATAAGGTGCTGGCGTTACCATGATAAAATTGAACACTGCTCCTAGGAAACGTGATTTCTTATCATAGAACTTTTCAAGCAGGTCTGGTATTGTAAACAGATTTGATTTTCTGACTTTATGGGCAATAAAAAATGCGAAGAACAAATAACTGAGATACCAGAAGAAACCTTGTGTCAGCCAGTTGACTATCCCATAGTTATATGAAAGCTCTCCCACTCCAAGCAGACCGCCGTACCAAGTACTGACAAGTGTTGCTACAAATATGGGAAGTGTAAGTCTTCTTCCTGCAAGAAAGTAATCAGTAATGTTATGTACCTTTTTGCGAACAACATAACCGATCACCAAAAGAAGTATAAAATAAATTATTATGATTGAGTTATCTATCCATGAAAGTTCTATCATTTTTACACCAAACGGGAATTCTTAGATTCATCAGTTCGATCACAATCGTCCGAGATAATATTTTGGTGCATTGTAGAATTATTCAATATTGCATCCGATATTGTATTTGGAATTATGATCATTACCTTCCCTGATTTCATGTCGATTCTGCAAATATCCTCTGTAGCTAAGTTGCTGACACCAAACCATCCTGACTCTGTGTCAAGATTATTCACATTCCACTTCAATCCAGTATAACTGAGACCTTTAACGGGTTCAAGCGGGATTACTGATATGGTTTTTCCTTTGATGTTTGTCAGTTTTATTAGACGATTAACAATATGTATTGTGGAATTTTTGTCCACCATCCTTAGTCTGATTCCACCATCAGTGGTTTGTGGCTTAGAATTATTTTCAGAGACATATCTTGAGAGGGTAATTATATTCGCAAGAAAATGATCTGTTCTTGTGCCATTCGCACAAAAGAGAGTTATCTGGCTGGGCTTAAAGGTGAGCGCTAAGGAAAGAGCAAGTTCTGTGTCTGTCCTTGACTGATCTTTATCGTCAATAATCTTTACGTCCTGATGTTTGTAATATTCCAAAACATCCGATTTGATAGAATCCAGGTCACCTATTATATATTGTGGTACAATCCTCATTTTATGGGCATGATTGGCTCCACCATCAGCACATATTAAAATGTCTGAATTACACTCAGTGACTGAATCATCAAATTCTCCGTTCGCTATGATACCAATTTTCATTTTATCTTTGTGAGTTGTGCCAATTTTCCAACTACATCTACAGCATCTGTGCCAATGATATATGAGCAGGGCTCTATTCCAAATGCTCCTTTATGGATAATTATATCAGTATCAATGCGTGCACTAGGAAACCCCTTATCTCTATATCCATAAACTTTCAGGCCTAGTCCAGTATATTTGGAATACTTGATATTCATTATTGATCTGTACCTTGTACCTTTCATCCGAAATATCAAAGAAGCAAGATGCTTACTGTTTTCAAAACCGACTGGGCCATAATAGGCAAGTTTGTTATTTACAAAGACCATACCTCCGGCAATTGAAGCGACGTCAGACATCCGTTCTGGATCTTTGAGTGACATTGCTAAGTTGACCTTGATTTTAGGGATAAGTCCGTTCAGATCAAATGTTTGTAGTATATTTACTGCCCGCAGGACATTATCAATTACATCCTGACGCTCATCTGTGAGAAGCTCTTCTTTTTTACCAAGATAGAAACCACCTTCAACTTTTGCAGTTGTGATGCATGATTGAAAATAGGCTTTACGATCGTCTTTAATCAAATCAGTAAATCTTCTGGCACTAGCAATAATAGTCTTGGACGCTGTAGAGTTATTTTTCAGATAGACACTTACCATCGGCTGGGTTATGTCGAGAAGCTTTGATATAGCTGTCTGGCTGTATCCTTTACTATGGAGTTCCTTGGCTACAATTTCTTTCAAGACAGGAAGATCGTCCTCAGAGCAAATTATTGTTTCAGTTACCATAAATGATTTATTAAGAAACATAAGTGATTTATATATTTTTAGTTATATTTAGTTATGTCTAGAATAAGCGATACTAATAATCTGTGTTATTTCTCATATTGTACTCCAAATATGTGACGATATTTTAACCTCCAGGTATGAAACCCTCAATTGCTCATTCAAAATATCAGAGATTATTCTGTTGAATTAAACTTTTTTGAGGTCTTGCTCCTTATGAGATTGACTATCTTAAGCTTCTTAGAATTCATATAAAATTTGTTAACTATATAGAATGAAGCTATACCTATTGCTATCGAGATCATCGACCACCTAGCTAGGTCAGGCAGACTGAAGGCGATTAGCTGGCCTGCTACAGCTTTGTTTGTGAGGGGGTCTGTAAAGAAGAATCTTGCGCCTGGCATTGCTCCAAGACTAACTATTGTAGCAATAGTACCGACTGCAAATATAACTTGCAGTAAGGTCATCTCTTTCTGGGAATTTTCTTTATATATTGTATCTATGAGAGTCAGTGTTGAATGAACATAATCACGTGCCATGATCCATTGTTCATTGACGTAATCATTCAGATTTATCATTTCGTCAAAGTCAAAGAGCTTGAGATTCTTTAGGATTGTCTCGTCTTTGTTCTGAATTACAATTCTTTGCCGTTCAGCGATGAAATTGTCAAATTGCTGGAGCTGTGACATAGTGTGTTTTATTTGTCTTTCTGCCTCAAGGAGCTGGTCTATGAGCTGAGGCAGTTCTTTCATCCTAAGCTGACTTTTATTCCTGACATCAGTTACCTGACGCCAGATATCATGATATTCAGATACTAAATATGGGATGATGTTTTGATAATCTGAAAGCACTATCTGGCTTTCAAGGAGGGTTTTGAGTTTTCTGTTTCTTTGGAGCGATTTAAACACATATTTGAATACAGCCAGACCGTTTCCATAATATTTTTTTATGCGAAAAGGTTTAGTTATTGAGATTGTATAATCATGATTGCGTCCTAAACTTTTGAATAATCCATCTGCTTTCTGGTCGTTCATGCTGGAATCAAAAATTAGTACTTCAGGGACCTTCTTAACGAGTTTTCTTATCAGAAGTGTATCCAGTACGTGCATCTGAAGGATATCTTTGTATATGACTTCTATTATGAAGTGGTTTAACTCAGCAACATTATCAACAATCTTTGTAAGGTTCCTTATACCATATACAAGACCGTCCTGAGTTACAATGTACTTTACTTTGTTGTGTATTATTTCGATAAAATCAAAGTCATCCCGAATATATTTGACTGTAAAGCCCTCTTCTCTTAAATGCTTTTTAATCTTAAGCAGATGAATTTTTGTCAGAAAAAATAATCTGCCCACTATTATCTTTGATACCATATAAAGCCTCTTTTGTCGTATACACATATAATAAGAGAAGGTCTATTTAAAAACATTTAGATTTACTTAGTGGTCATAAACTATCTAACCAAACATTAAAATCAAAGTAATTAATTGTATTATATATCAAAATTAATTAGATTCAAAAAATGCCCAAATTTCATCTGTAGCAATAATAGCTTTCGAAGGTTCAGTTTTTTCTAATAGATTTGGAAATTCATCTACACCGGGCCAAGAATGTCCTCCATCCTTTGTCGTACATGCTTTTACCTTAACCCCATCTGTGCATTCTGTATAAGTTTCACAGTAGGAATTTTGATCATTGGATGTAATATTTGGGGTTTTGGAACAATTGTTTATTTTTATCCATCCTAAAATTGTATCAGGCACTGAAACAAACTCTGTTTCCCCCACTATCCTACAATCAGGGCCACAACCACCATTATACAACACATGTTGATCATTTAGAGAATGAATTAGCATAATAGAAATCTTGTCTTTTGGATCACAATCTTCAAAATTATTTGTTCCTGCTACAGCTCCTATTGCAGTAAAAGTATCTGGCATCTCACAAGCAAGGCGATGTGAAAACATCCCTCCATTAGACATGCCTGTTGCAAATATTTTGTCTACTTCAATCCTACTTTTTATATCTTCAATTATTTTTTTAACAAACCCAACATCATCTGAATTGCTTTCAGCAGCATAGCCACAACAGCTACCAGCATTCCACGTCGCTAGTTTACCAGTTCTGAGTCTACTTGCCCCATTTGGGAATGCAACAATAAAACCCTCCTCATCCGACTTCTCTTTCCAGCCGTAATATTTTGACATTATGGTTGCATCACCCATACCACCATGAAAAGCCAAAACCAGAGTCAATTTTTCATGATCATATGTAGTTGGAACATGCAACAAATAATACCTATTTACATTATTATAATTGATCTCATATCTGTAATCTCCGGGCTCAAACAAATCAGCCTTATGATCATCAGGAGATGGGTTCTGATTTATGATATGCCTATCCTTTGATATTTGACATCCAAATAGAATCATAACTAACAAAAACGTTAGACTAAAAAAAATGAATTTCTTAATAGCCATTGTTAAATATTCAAAAAAATGTAATTTATTAAATTAATGGAATTTTCAATAATATTTAATCAAATTTGATTAGATTAACTGGATTCGGGCTCTTACTAATAGTAATCTCTTTTCCTGCTTTTACTGGGTACTCTCTAGTCAGGCAGTCCACAACCACAATGCAATTATCCATCCTGCATGGTGTTATTACTGCCTCTGAGGATTGCATAAATCCTTTTAGGCATTTTGCTGGTGTTAGGGTTCCAAAATATGGGTCTCTAACCAGATACTGGATTTTTTGGCTTCTCATTGGCAGTTTCCTGCCGCCAGCACTCCCAATCCACGCATAAGTGCCAGATGCTGTTGAGATAAGCACCCCACTTGATTTTTGGAACTCACTGCAGCCATTAATTTTAATATTATACCGTGACATCAAGTAGGGCTTTGCGCTTCCTATGTATACTTCATTGAGAGCTGGTTCAATCTTTTTGTTTCCTATCCAAACATCTAACCTAGTCAACTTGGTAGTCTTAAATTTTCCTTGAAAAATCATATGGATGCGTTCTTTGAAATTAGTATCATCCGCGCTTGTAAAGAACCCTTCCTTAACTGTCGGGTCTGAATTAATTCCGCATATGACAGCTTTCTTCTCCATATAATGAGCTGCTCGCAGAAATGTCCCGTCTCCACCCACAGTTATTATTATCTCAGTATTATGGAAATTGGATCTTAGAATACCATGCGAATCAACTATTCTGCATCTGACACCTATTTTCTTAAGGTAGTCAATCACATCTGCAACAGTTTTTTTGTGCCTTTTTGTATGAAAATTAAGGCATGAAACAACTACTTTAGCCATAAGTGGTAAAAACCAGATTTAGTATATAAGTATTGTCAATAAGTGGTAAAGTCAACTTAAGTGGGTTAAATGGTTCTTTTTTGTAAAAAGCAAAATTTAGATCCAAATTCATCGACGGAGAAACCCAACGATGAATCCTTTTTGCAAAGAAGAATTTACTGTAAATAGAGTAATTTACAGTCCCAAAATCTGCTTTGCATATATTTGTTACCCAAACCCACGTTAGCTGACTTTACCTCAATAAGTATTGTCAGAGCTCAAATTAGTAGGACTCAGAGAAATGTTGTGGATCTGAAAAAAATGACTCTTCCTTTAACTCATCAACTACTTCAATGGACCTAGTTTTTGAGATGATATAATCATCTTTCAACACGTTTACGAATTGATTAAAGTCTTTTTTGTTCTTAAAGAATCCATCAACGATAAAATCATACTCGTCGTTTACCATCAATACAGTATTGACATTTTGATGATAAAGAAGATGAGACATCAGTTCTTTCCTATTTTCTGGAGTTGTTTTCAGGAAAAGCTGGACACGTGTATTGTAACCAAGCTTATTAAAATCAATTAATGATGTATATTTTCTGACATAAGCTGACTCAATCTGCTTGATTCTGTCGTGAATTGTGGAGATTGGATAATTGGTTTTCTTGCCCAATTCTGTTAGGGTAATCCTTGCGTTATTCCGAAGGTGGCTTAAGATAAAGAGATCTTTTTTCTTTAGTTTCATAATTTTTACCCTTTCCAGGCATAAATTGACGATTTGTGCTCTATTCGTAAATTATCCGGTTAATACTATATATATTTTAGTTAACCAATATGTATACGCATACATATTTGGTTATTACAGAAAAAAATATATATGATTTTGTATTTCATATCACAATGAAACGAAAAATCGTAAAGCATGGTCCGTCGAGCCTTACCATTAGCTTACCCATAAAATGGGTAAATCAGACCGGCATAAGAGCTGGTGATGAAGTAGATATTGAATATGAAGACAATCTATTAAGAGTATTTGCTGGAGATCACAAGCAAAAGGAAAAGCACATTACCGTCGATCTATCGGCAATAAAAGAAGTCCCAATGGAGCGTTTTCTGGCCATTTTCTACAAACTAGGATATGATGAGATCAAATTCATGTTTAAGAGTCCGAAAATAATTCAGGAAATCCAGAAGACTATCAATGAAATGTTCATTGGTTACGAGATAATTGAGCAGACAAATCAGAAATGCATCATAAAAAACATCTCAGGAGACAGATCAGGAGAGTTTGAGAATATAATGAGAAGACTCTTCCTGGTAACAGTATCTTTGGCTAACAATAGCTTGGATATCATCCAAAGCGGGAAAATAAGAGATATCAAGGAAATTCTTGTCTTAGAGACCACAAACAATAAGTTAAGCAATTACCTGCATAGGATGGTCATCAGAGGTGCCTTTGGAAGTGTTAAATCGTTCCTTTACCTCATCATATGGGCACTTGAGGGTGTTGCAGATGATTATAGAGACATATGCAAATATATTCAAACTCAACCAAAATACAGCCCAACTAAGCCAATGTTGAAGTTCTATGAAGAGACTAATGAGAACTTAGACATGTACTACAGAAATTATTATAAGTTCAACATTAAAAGCTTTGAAGCTCTCAGGCAGAAGATTAAAGAAACGAGAGATTCCATAAAAAACGATATAACAAACATCCCAAAAGAAGAATCAGTCATATATTTCTATCTTTTAAGTCTGAATGTCAGATTATTTGAGCTTATCAATGCGACAATGGCTTATGAAATAGGAGATAATGAAGATTTCATCAGTTAGATAATAACCATTCTCATGTATCAGGGAAGGATTATCCCTGAGATTTCTTTCATATTTGAAATAACATAGTTAGCTTCATGCAATGCTTCCGCATCAAATGTACCTGTTGTGACCGCGATAGCTTTAACACCAGCTCGTTTTGCTGCGATTATGTCTTTTGGAGTATCACCAATGAGAAAGACATTGTTCTTCTCAACAAATCCATATTTTTGAGATGCTTTTCTTACTGCTATCCTGACCAGCTCAGACCTCTCCTCATGATCACTGCCATATCCACCCAGTTTGAAGAATTTAGAAATGCCTAGTTTCTTCATCTTTGCCAGTGCTATGGGTTCAAGATTGCCTGTAACATGGCCAATAAGTGCATTTATACCGTATAAATATTCCAAACCTTCAATGACACCAGGTATTAGACATATCTGATAATCGTCCACTATCTTAGCAAAGGTCCTGTTAATTTCTACCATTACCTCTTCAAGCTTGTAATCTGAGATCTCAAATGGTTCCAGATGATATTTTATGATCTGTTGATCTGTTGATCCGTGAATCTTGGATGTGTCAAGTTTGACATCAACGCCATGTACTTTTTTCAGTGCAATTTCAAATGAACGTTTGTGAGCGCTTGGTCCAGGATTATGTGTTAGTGTCCCATCAATATCGAAAAGAACCAGATTTTTACATTTTTGATTTGATTTTTCTCCATCCATATCAAAAAGAAATGAATGTAAGTATAAAAGATTAATTTAAGAACGCTATCAAAGAAGTAATCCTAAGATGTAATTTTATATTCCTGAAGATGCAGAGATAAATATATCTCTCGCGCCAGGGATACTGCCCCACCACTTGCACTTGGACCCATTCTCCAGAAATCCAGAGATTTGATCATCAGTTCCCCTGCATAAGATATTTTCTCTCTTGATTCCTCAACTACTCCTTCAATGAAGCGGTAGACCTCATTTACTGGCTTTAAGATCCCATGGATATAGCCCATAGCTGTTTTAGCTAGTTCCTGGTATGGATCATCAGATGAAAACTGGTCATCTGATTGATAAGTGGAATACTGTTGTTCAACAACATTATTGGAATAATCTAAAGACTCAGTGTGAATATTGGATATCAGACTATTAATTTCATTATTCTCACAATTGATGGGAATATCTAAGAGTTCGCTTTTTGCATCCTTAATTGGACTGTCTGCAGGACCATCAAAAATCTTTTGCTCGAGACTATCAGCAAAGATATCAGCTGTGATAATTTTAGCTAATGTATTTGTACTATCTGTTGAACCCGATGCGGGGTCATCATCTTCTTCATTCATATTGTCAACCTTTGTATTAAACCTCGACGGTAAATGTTATCTCTAACACCAGATAATGAATCATCATATATATAGTTTTTTCGAACTGTTTCTAAATGAAAAAAATATATAAACTAGAAGATATTATTTTGGTTAATTATGAAACTGAACAAGAATGAAAGGTTAACATTGAAACTAATATTGGATGATTCATCTATATCAAATTCAGATATTGGAAGAGAACTTGGGATAACAACACAAGCAGTGGGTAAGATAAAGAAAAAATTGAAAGATAAAGGAATAATTAAGGGTTGGGAGCTTGTTCTAGACTATGAAAAATTGGGGCTGAATCTTTTTGCAATCGCTCTCATTAAAGTGATGCCAATAGCTTTTAAGAAACTTGAACTCGATGAGTTTGACACCCTTCTAAATTCAGTTAATGTTATTGAATCCTATGCGATCCCAAAAACAAATGTCACGCATATCTTGATGTATGCCTTTAAAGATATTGCTGAATATGATAATTATTTTAAGAAACTCCTCACACAGTTAGGAGACTATATTGAGATAAAAAACACATATGTGTTCTCTTCAAATAGTATCTTGAAATACTCTGCAAAAGACCTTTTCATAAGTATCCTGCAGGAATACGAAAAGCCAAAGATGCATGAACCAGTAATTCCAAAAGAAAAAATGTTTGCTCCTAAGGGAGCATATCTGAAAAAATAAAATTACCTTCCAAGGGATTTTTCAAGTTCAGCTATAGCCATTGTTGTCTTAATGACTGTATCTGGATTCAGGGACATTGTCTGAATGCCACATTCCACAACAAACTTCGCAAATTCCTGATAATCGCTTGGTGCCTGTCCACAGATTCCGATATACTTACCTTTTGAATTGGCTGTTTCTATTACCCATTTGACCATCTTTTTTACGGCTTCGTTCCGTTCGTCATAGACGTGAGCAACAAGTTCTGAATCCCTGTCTACACCTAGAAGAAGTTGCGTAAGGTCATTTGTGCCAATGCTAAAACCATCAAATATTTCAAGGAATTCATCTGCAAGGATAACATTTGCTGGTATCTCACACATGCCGATCACCCTAAGGCCGTTTTCACCCTGCCTTAGTCCAAATTCTGCCATCGTATCGATGACTCTTCTTGCTTCTTCAGTCGTACGTGGGAATGGTATCATAACCTCAAGATTAGTCAGACCCATTTCATTTCTTACTTTAAGTATTGCCCTACATTCAAGACTAAAAGCGGGTTTATAATTCTCGGAGTAATACCTGCTTGCGCCTCTCCATCCAATCATAGGGTTGTCTTCAACTGGTTCAAACTGCTTTCCACCGATAAGATTAGCGTATTCATTGCTTTTGAAATCTGATAGCCTGACAATTACTTTCTTAGGATAGAATGCAGCAGCAATCATTCCGACTCCTTCTGCAAGCTTATCGACAAAGAAGTCAGCTTTATTGCTGTAGCCAATAGTGAGTGCCTCAATTTTCTTCTTGACACTCTCGTCCTGCAGTTCATCAAATCTGAGCAGTGCAAGAGGATGTATCTGTATATATGAATTTATGACAAACTCTTCCCTTGCAAGCCCAACTCCTTGGTTAGGGATGAAGCTTTTCTCAAATGCTTGTTCAGGTGAGCCAAGATTCATCATTATCTTGGTATGTGGAGTCGGTATTGTTCCTAAGTCAGTTTCTTTAATCTCAAAATCGAGAAGCCCTTGGTAAACATTTCCATCGCTTCCCTGGCTGCAGTCAACTGTTATTTCCTGGCCCGGCTTAATAGTCTCTGTAGCGTTGTTTGTTCCAACAACACATGGGATACCAAGCTCTCTGCTAATTATCGCAGCATGGCAGGTCCTTCCACCTCGGTTCGTCACAATCGCGGATGCTATCTTCATTATTGGTTCCCAGTCAGGATCTGTCATGTCTGTGACCAGTACCTCTCCTTTCTGGAATTCATTAATTTTATGGACATCTTTAATGACATGAGCTCTTCCTTTTCCGATAAGCTCACCTACTGATTTTCCTTTAATAACAATCTCGCTCTTTTCTTTTAGGATATATTCCCTTAGCTTGGACAGATCTTTCTGAGAATGCACAGTCTCTGGTCTAGCCTGAACAATGAAAATTTCATTTGTGACTCCATCTTTAGCCCATTCCATATCCATAGCGGTAAATTTGCCGCGCTTTTCGCTGTAATGGTCCTCAATAGTACATGCCATCTTAGCCAGCTCAAGGATTTCGTCCTGGTTAAGAACAGGTTTTACACGGTCTTCAGGTGCGACGCTGACATTCTTTGTTGGATGTTTTGCGTCTTTTGTGTAGACCATCTTTATCTTCTTCTCGCCTGTCTTTGACATTACAATAGGTTTGAAACCCTGTCTGAGGGTTGGCTTATAGATGTACCACTCATCTGGATTTACTGCTCCCTGGACAACATTCTCTCCAAGCCCGTATGCTCCAGTCAGAAATACTGCATCCTTAAATCCAGATTCAGTATCGATAGAAAACATAACTCCACTACACGCCATGTCAGACCTTACCATTTTCTGAATTCCGACACTGAGTGCGATTGAGAAATGATCAAATCCTTTATCTGTCCTGTATGAGATTGCACGATTAGTGAATAATGATGCAATGCACCTTTTGCATGCGTCGATGACTTCATCTGCCCCGTGAATATTGAGATATGTCTCCTGCTGGCCTGCAAAACTTGCGTCTGGAAGATCCTCTGCTGTAGCTGATGATCTTACGGCAACATCTGTGTTTTCACCATACTGTTTGCACATATGATCATAAGCTTCAATTATTACCTGGCTGAGTTCTGGAGGGAATTCCAGATTTCGGATTAGGTTCCGTACCTTGTTGCCTCTCTCTGCAAGGTTGTCCATATCACCAGTATTTAGATCTGAAAGAATCTCACGGATTTTATCTACTGCCTGAGTTTTCTCAAGTAGATACCTGTATGCGTAAGCTGTGACCGCAAAACCGTTTGGTATTCTTACACCTTTTGGCACAAGATGCCTGTACATCTCACCAAGTGAAGCATTTTTTCCTCCTACTAGTGGTACGTCGTCGATACCTAATTGATCAAACCATAATATGAATTCTGTATTTTTATCCATTACAATCCCTCTTTTTTCTTGTGTAAGATTATAGTCCTTATAGTGCTATTAATTTCAGCAATAAAACTATATCTATTTTCATGTAAATTAAACAGATAAGGGTTTATAAACATTTACTGTCATTCGAGAATAGGTAAATCCTGTTTGGGGTTGCTTAAATAACAAAAATTCCCGTTCGCCCTGACCCCAAGCTAAAGCATGGGGTACAATAAAAATGTAAAGCATTTTTGTGTACAAGAAAAGCTTTGCTTTTCTCCGTATTAAAGGGCTCACAATCCATAGGCAATTTTTGGTAAC
>JAIPIC010000081.1 GCA_021734865.1 Candidatus Woesearchaeota archaeon
GTTACGGGTGATGTAATAAAAAATTATATTTCCCAATCTCAAGGTGCTTGGAATTTTGTGCCACAAAGAAAAGTTACTTCCTTTGCTTAATTACTTGATACCTCGGACTTCAGTCCGAGGAGGTTCATTTTATGACCTCCATAAATTCTATAATAATTATGTTTTATTTATATAATACAGATAACTTCAATCTAAGTTAAATCATTAATCTGAAGTTCAGTCGTACCACTATGCCCAAATATTTCAGGGCTATACATAATATTGACCCTTGCAGGGACAGCTGTGTATTTACCAGGTATCTCAGCCCTAAGTTTGTAGGTAAGTTCTCTTTCTCCTTTTGAAAGGTAATTGAAGAATATATCAATCTTCTCATCCCTTACATTATGGTATGAAGAACCAAATTGTTGTTCACTATCAAATTGCGAATCCTTGACAACCTCAGCACCAGCCGGGAAATATTCCTCAATGTGAACATATTCAAAATCTTGCTCCGTCCTAATCCTTAATGTCACCAATATTTCATCTCCACTGTCAACATTGTATTTTGAGTAAGATCGAGCAATCTCAAAACCACTATTTGCCGGTTTTATCTCTTCTGATTCAATATAATACTCATAAGCAGAAGAGAAATATAAGTTTCCTGTCCCTTCTTTTTCTATCTTTAGATTAGTATAATTCAGTGCATTAAGAGTGATAACCCCATCATAGTTCAATACATTCTCACCAGTAATCCTTGCCTCCTCAACAATTTTCCCATCCTGTAAAACACGCAACGTGTAATCCGGTTCAAGCTCTTTTGATTGCACTAGATACTCCATAATCGCTTCAAGAGCAACTGCTGTATCCTTTGTAGAATGCCATTTATTCCCTCTTTTCTCTTTGACAAGATAATTAATACCTTTCTCTATGATATCTCCATGATGACCAGTTCTTATCAATGCAAGTAGCGCCCAGGAAGTCGATTCGATATCATTGTATCTCCAACGATATATTCCAGATTCCCAGTTACAGTAACGCTCATCACATTTTGCAGATTCGATCAGATCATCTGTATATTTTGAATAACGCTCATCATCATTATTATAAAGAGCCATTGCCAGAAGTGCTTTGCCATAATCATTCAATGCAAAGTCAAAATAGATTTTAGGAATATCTATCGGCTGCTCGAGAGAAAGCACGTAATACGCATATGCTTGTTTATTGTGGTCTCTTTCATCATTGATAAAACTTGATACATAACTAAGACCATTTGTAAGTCTTTGCTGATTAATATCAAACCCAAGCTGCTTGGCCCTGATAAGACCATAAGAAACATAGGCAGACATATAGACTGAACTGCGATCATTCTTCCACCAGCCCCATCCACCATCACTGTGCTGTAATTCATAAAGCCTGGCCCTTCCTGCACTGACCAGAGAAGGAAGCCTGTACTGCAGATTTTCTTCTTTAAGCCCTAAATTTTCAATGGTATCTAGAACAATCAGATCTGGCAGAAACTTGTTCATTGTCTGTTCAGCACATCCATGAGGAAAACCTGTCAGGTATTCAAGGCTCTCCAAAGCACTCTTTGCAAGAGTAGGAGATAAGAAAAGTGTAAAATTACTGGCTTGAGTGTCTATCCTATAAGGAATCGCATAATCCTTTGAATAAACACCTTCAACCTTGCCACCATCATAATCATGCTCTGCAACTCCTTTAGGTATGATAGGAATATCAAGCTGCATAGCATCAGATTCCTCATCTGTAAGAGCATAAATAGTCAATAATGAATTACAACACCCATTAACCTTAACTCTAAAATCAACCCTTTTATCCTCCCCAGATTCTACTCTGATTGTCTGCTCGGTCAGTCCAATAATCTTCACATTATCATCGGTCTCTAACCGGACAATAACATCCTTCGAATGATCAAGATAATTATGCACATTCCCAGAAACAACAACCTCATCAGATTGGCTGAATGTCCGGGGAGTCTGAAGCCTGACAATAATACCCTTTGTAGTCAAAATCTTATGGATTGCATTTCCAGCTTTGAAATCATCAGTATAACCTAAAATAGTCGCTCTAAAAGTTGTGAGGCTGTCAGGTAGTGTCAGATCAACCTGTGCCTTGCCAAGTTCGTCCGTGACAATAGCTGGATTCCAATAGAGAGTGTCAGGAAAGAACTTCCTAATCTTAGCTTCTGCTGGTTCCGGCTGACTTTCACCACCCTTAACTGCCTGTGATTCTGACATCATCGGCATATCCATTGATCTTTCCATATTACTATAAGCCATGTCGTCAACCGCCCCCATGAAACCGGTTGATTTTGAGAATCCGACTATTCCAAACAATAAGAATGCAAAAGCAACAACACACACAATAGCAATAACTCCTAATATTCCAAAAATTGACACCATGACAGGCAGTCGGAATTTATCGATGCAGAACCATATTATTCCTGTTAGCCCACAAATCACTAACAATGGAATGTGAAGCCCCAAGACTCCACCCGTTACTCCATAGACCAATTCAAAAAAGTCCCATTCAATCCATAACCAATTGATAAGGAGAGTAAAAAGCAATACCGCCAGAGACAGACCAAAGATAGAAAGAACGATAAAACCAACTTTTCTCATCCATCCTTTTTTAATCTTTAAAGAAGTATATACACAGCCTGCAATCAATAACAATCCTGCTAAACCCAATGATCCAAATATTATGAATAGCCAAATAGATATTGATTCATCATACTGATTTTCATAATAGAACCTTGTCTTGTAACTTCTCACGATATTTTCAAAATCTTCATTGAAAACCTGAAATAAGTCTGGTGAATTATCAGGATAAATGTCATATATTGGCTCATCGACCACACCAAGAGACAAAGAAGCTACTTGCGGGTTTCCGTAACCATCCTTGACTTCAATATCATAATGCACATCATCATTGATCTGGAATACATTACCACCAGTATCAATACTGATATTCAACATTTTATTCCTTGCTGGAACGAAAATCTCTTTATTCGCTGAATAAATAGTACCATTATCGATGTAAAAAAACCTAAAAAATACATTTGGAGAATAATTACCTATAGGAACCTTTAGTTTGACTATGGATTCAATCTCACTATCCCTTCCACTAACCGGAATCACTCTATAAATATCCATGCCTTCAACAGTGAAAAATCCCTCAAATTCACTTTGAGGAACCTCAATGAAAACATTGGCTGTATCGCCTTCAAAATAATATGGGGCATCTGTAATTATCTCTAACTTGCCTGGTCGGTATCCGCTATCTTTGCCATATATCCGCACCGAGATCTCATCAGAAATTTTATTGCCTTCTTCATCATACCCAACAGCCAAAACACTGAAAGTACCCCCCTTTTCAGGAACAAATCTTATGTATCCGCTACCATCAGTAATCTCTACGTCCTGACTGGAGATTTGTTCTTTAAAACTCAAGGAATCCTCCCTGAAAACAACAACTTCCAGAGAAGTATTGATAGGATGACCAAAATAATCCTGCACACTAAAGACAGCCTTAGCACCGTCGCCAGTAGAATATGTATATTTCTCAAAATGAGAGTCAATCTTAAACAGACCTGGTGCAACAGTCACAGTTTCAGTTTTTTCAACCTCTTTGCGGCTCTCATCAGTCGCTTTGACAGTAAAATAATACTTCATTGGTTGATCTCTATCCTCAGGTATTACTGGATCAAATTTGAGATATGCAAAGCCTTCAGTATCAGTAGTTGTTGAATTTTCATATATGAGCTCTCCAGTCGCTCCATATCCATAATAATAATCGTATCTTCCATACATACAGTCAAAATAACCCCAGCAAGGTCGGTGATAATACGACCTGTAGACTTCGTAAGAAACATCTGCATTCCTGACTGGTTCTCCAAAATAATAAGATGCATTGACCTTAAGTTCGACTGGACTCCCAAAAATGAATACATCCCTATCACTCTCAATATCTATCTTGAATTCAGGTTTCCTGTACTCTTCAACCTTAAAATTGAAATCATCATAGAAATTACCATCATAATCAAAGCGATAATCTCCTATATTTGCATCCTCATCAAGCATGAAACTGCCATATATCGCACCATACATATCAGATCTGTATGATCCTTCATGAACTTTATCGCCTCGATTATCATAAACAGTCAGATCAATATTGTAATTGCTTAGTAGATCCTTTCCTTCACCATCGACTTCCCATAAAATTGACTTGAAATATACTGTCTGGTTAGGCCTGTATACTGGCCTATCTGTGTAAGTCTCCACATTATGACTGTAATCATAATAATTCCTATGATTACGGTCAGGAAAATTGTTGACGACAAATAAGCCAGAATCATATTTAACTATTAACATATCTGCCTCAGCATTAGTCATCCCAAAACCATTCTTGAGATTTAATACATCTACTAAGGTATTTTTTCCATATGCATCTTCATTATAAACTTCCATACTACAATCGACTAATTCATCAGTTAGACTGTTCATAACCATGAAGTATGTCTTATCATTGGACAACTTTGAATACAGCTGCAGATTGCTTACAACATATAAGCTGTTAGTTCCCTTATACCTAAAAACATATATTCCCTCATCAAGATTTTCAGTTATTTCGCCAGATAACTTATATTCTGTCTCCCAGGAGTACTCTCGGATATGCTTTTTTTTATTGGGATCATACCTGCTTGTTACAAAGTTACGATACAGTTTTCCCTTTGCTCTTAATTCGTATTTGGCAATCCTATTGTCAAAATTGCTCCTGGATTCATAATCTGCAATCTCATCGGCACTTAGCTTGAACAATTCAACAGTAAAGAAAGGCTCTGAACTTGAATAATAATTATAACTGAACGTGACATCCCCTGGTTTATAGATATAACCACCTATATTGCTGAAATCATTGTAATAATATTCGTAATACATGCTCGAGAAGACTAAAGAAGCAAAAATCAAAATAAATGAGATGATTAATAGCCCCTTTTTATAAACCATACAATTATCAATAAAAAAGTAATATAAATATTTTGGGGTTAATTGAGCCTGGGTCTAAGTTCGGGCCCTTAGACCCAGGCTCCAATAATCGAAAATTATTAAAACCAAAGCACTATTATCTCTGCATGGTCGACATATTTAAAAAGAAAGGCGAATCAAAAGTGGAATCAAAGGTTAATATAGAAGAGAAACTTGAGGAAGGGTATATCTATTGCAGGAATATTATCGAAATTCTTGGAAAACCAAAGGAATATGTGGAGGAAACTCTAAATAATCTCCTCGAGACAATAGAAGAAAACCCAGATTATATTATCGTGAAAAAGGATATATCGAATGCTCAGGAGCAGGAAACAATGTTCTCTCAGTTTGTCGAAGTGGAAATCCTCATCAAGGGACTAAGAAAAGTGATGGATTTCATCCTTGATTTCATGCCAAGCTCAGTTGAGATAGTCCAGCCTGAAGACCTATTGATAAAAGCGGATAAAATGAATTACGTCTTTAATGACATGGTTGGTACAATCCATAATATGGATATGCTCATAAAAAATTATGCAGCTGAGAAAAAAGTACTCATACAAAATTATTCAACTCTTCTCCATAACACCGTTAAGATGGCTATAAAGGGTGGCGCAAAATCAAAAGAAGAGATCAGTAAGATAACTGGTATTGATGCTAAAAGCCTTGAACCTTTACTTGAAAAACTCAAAGAGAAGGGAGAATTAACAAATGAGTGAATTGAAGAACTCGCTTGAAGCACTTTTGTTTGCAGTAGGCAAGAAGATTAGCATAGAGGAAATAGCAAGAATAATTGAAGAAGAAAATAAAACTAAGATTAAACGCGCTTTAAATGATTTAAAAAAATGGTATGAAGATAATTCTAAGGTTCTTATGATCATTGAAGAAGGAGATGATTGGAAACTCACAGTCCGTGAGAAATATATAACTATTGTCAGAAAGATAGTTGCAGACACTGAACTTACCAAAGCTGTCCTGGAGACGCTATCCGTAATTGCATGGAAAGCACCAGTTATGCAGTCTGAAATTGTTGACATCAGGGGTAGCTCAGCTTACGACCATATAAGTGAACTTGTAAAAAATGGATTCATATCAAAAGAAAAATTAGCAAGATCTTTTATTCTAAAATTAACTCAAAGATTCTTTGATTATTTTGATCTTGAAGGGACTCATGACATCAAAGAAGTTTTTAAAGAAATCAAGCGCAAAGGAGCTGAGCAGAAAAAAGTTAACCAATTTGAGCCCGAGACTAAGTCTAAAATCAAGGCAGAGAAGTTGGGGGCTCTTGAAGTCTTTGATGAACCACAACCAGAATATCTCCGTGATTCCCAAAACTCAGCCGAGCAAGACGATGACCTTGAAAAACTGGGTGACCTTGATGTTTTCGATGAAAATGGCAATAAGATTACAAACCCTGACAGAGAGAACAAACAGGGGAATTTATCCGAGATGAAAGAAGAGGCATCTGTTGATACATCTGAAGAAGACTTACCTGATAATAATGATATCGATGATGATTCCAAAGATGAATCTGACAACAAATCTGATGATGATGAACCTGACGATGATTCCGATAACGAAGACGAATCCGATAGCAAAGATGAATCTAACGATGATTCAGAAGATGATTTTGAAAACGATTCCGATAGTGAAGCAGAATCTGTCGATGATAAATCTGAAAAAGGTTCTCACGAATCTGATAGCGAAGACGAATCTGACGATGATGAGCCTGACGAAGACTCTGATGAGTCCGACAACGATGAAGTATCTGGACATGTGACTGGTGGAGCATCTGGAGATGATTCTGACGACCAATTGACAGACCTTTTAGGTGAATCTTCTGAGGGCATAAAAGCAGATAATATTGAAGTGGGCCATGAAGATACTCAAGAAAGTGATATTGAACATGAAGATACTGAAGAAGAAGACTTGGATGAACAAGAAATTGAAGATGAAAATGTTGATAATGAAGAGATTGATAAATCAGAGATTAATGGACAGAAAGATTCGGACGATCAGGATGAAGATGACCCAGATGACATATTTGATGAGCCAGAAATGAATTTGGATGATATAGAAATTCCTCAGATGGGTAGGAAAAATATAGTCAGATCAGAAGATGATCTTGATGAAGAGATAGTTAAGGAACATCATCTTGACCCAGAACTTGAGAAAGTCCTCGACGATGACACAGTTAGTAAAAACACAAAGAATCAATCCAGTAAAGAATCCTCATTTGATGAATCTTTACTCTAATTTTGTTTAATACCATACAGTATCTCCGCTAGGAAAATGATTACTCCTAAGTGCTCAGAAAAAAGCACATAGGAGTACATCATGGTTGTTTTTGCTATAAAACACCATGAAACAAATAATCACTTTCCTAAAAAAAGCTTTTGATTCTCTTGAC
>JAIPIC010000082.1 GCA_021734865.1 Candidatus Woesearchaeota archaeon
ATTTGCTGAGGATAAGAGACGAATTGGTTGGAAACTGGGACAGAAAAGGGGTGACAGAATTGATACTGCTAATACTTTAACGAGCCTGTGGCATAATCTTCATTGGCTAGCATAATTCTTTATGTCCCACACCCGAAAATATACTTACTGAAAAATGATCTTTCTCAATATGAATATACAATTGGATTTAATCTAATACTCACATATAAAAGTGTCTGATGATTTCATAGAATGATGTACCGACGAAATATATGGCTGTATTATATTTTCAGCAGCATCTCAGGAATCGAGCTGATGGTAGCGTTTTTCGTACTGTTCATGCTATCAAACAACCTGTCTATGACTGAAATAATGGTGCTGGAATCCTTCTTTCTGTTTGCCAGCCTGTTGTTTGAGATTCCATCAGGAGCGTTCGCAGACCTGTATGGCCGTAAGAACTCGCTCGCTTTAAGCATGCTGCTGGGATGTATATCTTTGATACTTTTCGGTATCGGCACTGAGTTTTTTGTATTCCTCTTAGCACAGGTGACTCTTGGTATAGGTTGGGCGCTTGCGTCAGGGGCTTCTGATGCCTTGGTATACGACAGTCTCATTGAGATGAAACAGGAGCAGAGATACAGTAAGATATATGGAATCAGCCTCTTCTTGGTTCTTTCAACTCTGGCAATTTCTTCTATTGCAAGCGGATTCCTTGAAAAATTCGGTCAGAGAAAGATGTTTTTCATAAGTGCTGGGATATGGGCATGCGGCATAATACTGGCACTTTTGATGAAGGAGCCACCAATCCATAAGAAACATAGCTATCTTAAGACCATGCTCAATGCGGTCAGGTTTACTGTTGGACATGGTAAAGTCCGGAGTTTAGTGATTTATTATGGTCTTTTTGCAGCGATTGGGCATTTATGTTATTTTATCATACAGCCAAACTATATGGATCTGTTGATGATCGGTATTGCAACTTTTGTGTACTTCTTTGCAGCTGCTATAGGCGGGCTGCTTATTCTTAGAGGAAGATATTTACTTGAAATACTGCTTGTTATAGCAGGACTGTCATTTACTGCAATCTTCTTTTTGGGTGGTATTGCAGGCATTTTTTTGATAGGTATCATAAGCCTGGCATGTGGTATTAGAGATGTTGTTGTAAGCAGAAGGATCAATCGCGTAACAGATTCCCACCACAGGGCAACTGTTATATCTGTCCAGAATATGTCTAAGAGCCTAATGTATGCTATTTTCGCACCAGTATTGGGATATGCGACAGATGTATTTAATGCTTCTGCAGCATTCCTTCTGATGGGAATTATTCTGCTTGTATTCTTTTTTATCCTCAAAGTAATACCCATATTAACTACCAGAAAGTAATATAAACAAATATTATCTCCTTTTTATTATGTACTCTAAGGCTAAAGCACTGGTAAAGAAAAAAATAGATCCAAAGATCTGGAAGAAGCTATCTATTGCAAAAAGTAGAGTAATGCTCTGTAGACCACTTCAAATAGTGCGTGCAAGGTCAAGAAAGGATGTTGATGTATTATATCACAATGGGAAATTCGTAATAAAATATGATGATCAGATTGATAATGCAGTAGTTTCACTACCATGTAAACCCGGCACTGATATTCTCAATTCAGCAGGTGAGATTATCGGTTACTTCCAGGCTGATTATATTCATGAAGGTAGTACTGTTGTTGATGCAGGGGCTTATCCAGGTGATTTCACTGTTGTTGCTTCGAGAATGGTCGGTAGCAATGGCAGAGTTTATGCATTTGAGCCACATCCGGAACACTATGATTACATGCACAGGGTGCTTGATGCAAATGAAACTGATAATGTCACCCTGGTCCCGGCTGCGTTATATTCAGAAGATGGTGTTAAAACTCTTGAAGATAATGGCATGGGTTCTAGAATCATCGGTAATGGATTTAAACCTAAGAAACATTATACTGCGAGGACAACTACTCTCGACAGTTTCTTTGAAAAACAATTTCCAAAGGATCTGGTTATAAAGATGGATATTGAAGGAGCAGAGCTTGAAGCTTTGGAAGGTGCTCAGGATGTCATTCAAAGATTAAATCCAAAAATGATGATAGCCTCATATCATGAGATCGGTTCAAAGAGATCATGCGAGTATTTGGAAGAGATGCTTGCAGGGATGAATGTTTCTCACAAATATCCTGCACATCTGACCACTTATGCACATAGAGAATAGACCGGGACTATATTATTACATTAGAAGAGTAGATTAATAGAGTAGAAAACTATTTAATGAAGTTGGGTTTTCAAATCCTCATGAATTATTCTCTTGAAAAGTTCAGTGAAAGATTGGGTTATGTTTTTTCATATTTTTTATTTACTACAGTCCTGTTTTTGGTTTTTTCATTGCTGCAGAAGGTTCCACCTTCATGGAACTACAGCCATTTCATGGTCATTACAATAGGAATTGCCTTGTTAGGTTCGTTTATTAAGAGGATGTTACAATGAGTTTCAAGGCATTTAAGAAAGGGATGCATAATTTTACAACAAACATTTCTATAATTATTAATACGATACTGCTTATTATTGTATATTTTATTGGTGTAGGGATAACATTTATTTTTGCAAAGATGGTGGGCAAGCATTTTTTAGATATGAAACTTTCAAAGGGTTCTTATTGGAAGACACTGAATCTGAAGAAGAAACCCATGGTGTCTTATTACAGACAGTTTTAGGAGGGAAAATGTATATATTAGGGATTAGTTGTTATTATCATGATTCTTCAGCTGCGCTTCTAAAGGATGGTAAGATTGTTGCTGCTGCAGAAGAAGAAAGATTCTCGAGAAAAAAGCACGACACAACATTCCCGGATCTGGCTATCAAATACTGTCTGGAAAGTCAGGGCATCACAATAGATGATGTTGACTATGTGGGTTTTTATGAAAAACCATTCATTAAATTTGAAAGAGTCCTTTCCCAGCATCTCGAGTGTTTTCCTTTAAGCCTTAAAGTATTTTTAAGTTCAACTCCATCGTGGATCAATGAGAAACTTAGAGTTGTTAGTAAGATTAAGAAATCCCTCAAATATAAGGGTGATATCCTGTTTATCGACCACCATATGGGTCATGCTGCAAGCAGTTTTCTGGTAAGTCCTTTTAAGAAAGCAGCAATTGTTACTGTTGATGGTGTTGGAGAATGGACTACAACATCATATGGGATTGGTGAAGGTAATGATATCAGACTCCTAAAAGATATTCAATTCCCAAACTCGATCGGTCTTTTATATTCGACTATTACTGCTTATCTGGGTTTTACAGTCAATAATTCTGAATACAAAGTCATGGGTTTAGCACCTTATGGAAATATGGATCGTAAAACCAATCCTTGGTATAACAAGTTGTTCAAGGTAGTTGATGTAAAAGATGATGGTTCATACCGATTAAATATGAAATATTTTAAGTTCCACTGGGCCGACAGGATGCCGAGTCATGCGATGTGCAGTCTTCTTGGTGGTCCTATCAGAAAACCAGAATCAGAAGTGGACCAACGTCACAAGGATATTGCTGCTGCATTGCAGATGGTTACAGAAGACATCATGACTAAGATACTTAATCATGTCCATAAGGAGACTAAGTGCAATAATCTGGTAATGGCTGGTGGTGTTGCCCTCAATAGTGTCTATAATGGGAAAATCCTGAAGAATACTCCTTTTAAGAAGATTTGGATACAGCCAGCTGCAGGGGACGGTGGTACTGTAATTGGAGTTGTCCATTATATTTACAATACAATTCTTGGTAATAAACGAACTTACCAGATGACCGACGCTAATCTTGGTCCAAAATACAATACTGAGCAGATTCAGACTTTTTTGGATAAGAATAATATCAAATACACTACATTCAAAAATGATAATGAACTTGTCAAAACCTCTGCAAAGCTTTGCCATGAGAATCATGTAATCGGATGGTTTCAAGACGGCATGGAATGGGGTCCAAGAGCTTTAGGTTGTAGAAGCATCCTTGCCAGCCCGTGCAATCCTAAAGCTAAAGAACTCTTAAACACTAAAGTCAAGCATCGAGAGAAATTCAGACCTTTTGCACCTGTTGTCTGTGATGATGATGCAGCAAAATACTTTGACTGCGACAAACCTGTTCCAGAGCCGACAGATTATATGCTGATGGTCTATCCAGTCTTCAAGAAATGGCATAAAAAGATTCCATCTGTGACCCATGTTGATGGTTCAGGCAGGCTTCAGACCATTCGAAAACACCAGAATCCAAGATATTATAATACTATCAAAGAGTTCGGGAAATTATCAAAGATTCCTATCTTAATAAATACTTCATTTAACATCAGAGGAGAACCTATCGTTTGCACCCCACACGATGCTTACAAATGCATGATGGGAACAGGTATTGACTATTTGGTTATGGATAAGTTTTTGATTAAGAGAAGCGAAAACCCAAAAGATATGTGGGACAGTGAAAAGTACGCGATTGACTGATGTGCGGATAACAAGGCATGGATGACAAAGTAAGGATAACTGGGGATAATTATAAATATTGAGACTCGTTGTATTATTAAAAAATGTCAAAGAACAAATCATTACTTGGAGAGATGTGGGAATTCCTGAGGGTAAGAAAAGCATGGTGGCTTACACCTATCATATTGATGCTCGTCCTTGTTGGTATCCTGATTGTATTTGGTCAGAGCAGTGCGCTATCACCGTTCATTTATGCATTATTCTGAAATATTTCTTTTATTTCTTCAGATTTATTTTTAAATTATGACTATTGATTAAACTTCTATGAGATTTCAGATTATATTCATATTGCTGATCATGCTGGGTTGTTCTGATCCAGAGATCAATGTGTATTTCTGCCCAAGGGAGAATTGCAGTGATGTTCTTTTAGGTCATATCAACACTACAGATAAGGTATATTGTGCATTCTATGACTATCGTTTGGGTTTTTACCCTCAGAACAGCGCATTCGTGTTTGATAACTATTATGCTAATACAACTATGCTTGACAGCCTTAATGTTAATTACACTACTGATAATTCTAGTAAATTGATGCATAATAAATTCTGTATCACTGGAGATACTGTCCTTACTGGTTCGTACAATCCGACTGAGAGGGGAAGTTATTACAATAACAATAATCTGGTAATTATCAAAGACAGTAATATTGCTGATCTCTACAGAAAAGAATTCTTTGAAATGTTTCAAGGCACTTTTTCGGGGGGTAGTATGAACAATCCACAATATAGCAGAGTAAAAGTATATTTCTGTCCTGAGGATGATTGTGAGGATCGATTGCTTGCTGAACTTAAAAAAGCCAAAAGCACCATCAGGTTCATGACCTTTTCATTTACATCAAAAGTAATTGCTGATGAACTTATAAGCAAGAGTCGGTCTGGGGTGTCAGTGATAGGAGTCTATGAGAAGCGGCTTGCGAGCAGCTACAGTACTTTTAACAGATTAAAGGACGAGAGGGTAGCTGTCTATGTTGATGTGAATAAGTATTCGATGCATCACAAGGTGTTCATCGTCGATAATAAAACTGTAATAACAGGGAGTTATAATCCGACTCAGAACGGAAACAGATATAATGACGAGAATATGCTGGTGATCAATAATCCTGATATTGCAGTGAGGTTCCTTGAAGAATTTGAGTTTATACTTCCTGATAGTATTAAATCAGATAGTATTAAATCAACTTAGTGATGCTAAATATGTTTCTTTTATTTACCAAATCTTATCGGTCTGATTGCAATAATTGTATCCTTTGACATTCATTTAGCACTTTTCTAATGGTTGTATAATAGAGTGTACTTCACAAATCTTTATATAATTCCAGTTTATCCGAATAGTCATGGTTGATCTTGTTATTGTTGGAACAGTTGCACTTGATAATGTCAAAACACCTTTCGGAGAGGTCAAGGATGCTATGGGCGGTTCTGCAAGCTATGCTTCTCTAGCTGCTTCTATCTTTACTGATGTTGGTGTCGTTGCAGTCGTTGGTGAGGACTATCCTGATGAATATCTTGTCAAATTGAAGAATAAGAATATTGATACTGATGGTATCGAGCATACAGGAAAGTCATTTCGATGGACTGGATCTTATGAATTTGATATGAATGATGCAAAAACGCACGCTACTGAACTTAATAATCTAGAGACTTTCGATCCTGTGCTTCCGGAAAGTTACAAGGATGCAAAATATGTTTTCCTTGCAAATATCGACCCAGTACTTCAGCTTAAGGTCATCGAACAGATAAGGGAACCAAAGCTGGTTGCTATAGATACGATGAACTTTTGGATTGACAGCAAGAAGGAAGATCTTTTGAAAGTGCTTGAAAAAGTGGATGTTTTGCTGATCAATGATAGTGAAGCAAGGCAGTTATTCAATACACCTAATCTTGTAAAGGCTGCTCGGCAGGCATTAAAGAGTGGTCCTGATTATATTATTATCAAAAAAGGTGAGCATGGTTCAATCCTTTTTACTAATGAAGGTGAATTTATCGCTCCTGGATATCCTTTGGAGACTGTTTGCGACCCAACCGGGGCAGGAGACAGTTTTGCTGGTGGACTGATGGGTTTTATCGCTTCAGCAGACAATGTAAATAACGAGACAATCAGAAAAGGTATCATAAACGGTACAATGATTGCGTCATATGATGTTGAAGGTTTCAGTGTTGAAAAACTTGAAAACCTCACTTCAGATGATATTAAAAAGAGGATGTCAAGCCTCAGGAGAATGTGTGAATACTAATGAAATTACTAAAATCAGTGGATGATCTAGAACAGACTGACGAATTCTTGGGCTGGAGTTCCAAGAACCCAAATTGTTTTCTTGCCCATATTTTCAAGATGGAAGATGACATCCAGATCGGATACTATAACAGTGAAAATAGCCGCATCACTACTTTTTCGTTTGGTGATGGAGAGATTAAGATCAACCCAGATAGCGAACCGTTTAAACCAGAGGACAAATCTCTACTTCCTCTTGATAGGGAAAAGATTAAGATTGATGATGATCAGGCATTGCAGATAGCTAGAGATCTGGCCAAAGAGAAATATCCAAAAGAGATGGAACAGAAAACATTCATGATTCTGCAAAACCTTGAAATCGGTCAGGTGTATAATATTACGATATTGACGCACGCTTTTAAGACCATAAACATCAAAGTATCGACGGAAGATGGAAAAGTATTATTCGATGATCTGATATCTGTATTTGATTTCAAGGCAAAATAGATAACAAAAATTGCCGTTCGCCCTGACCCCAAGCTAAAGCATGGGGTACAATAAAAATGTAAAGCATTTTTGTGTACAAGAAAAGCTTTGCTTTTCTCCGTATTAAAGGGCTCACAATCCATAGGCAATTTTTGGTA
>JAIPIC010000012.1 GCA_021734865.1 Candidatus Woesearchaeota archaeon
AAGGTAGATTAGATGCGTGCGCCGATTTTCGTCGCGCGTATATTTCATAGTTAAAATGGTAGAAAAAACTTACGGAGGGCAGGATTCACCAACTACAACTTGGGCTAAAGCCCAAGGTATCCTAAAAATGTAATGATTAAAAAAAAGAGATATGGGCAGGTTACTCTGTATATTATCTTAGGAATCATTCTACTTGTTTCTTCCTTTGTTACATACAATCTATTGTACAAAGAAAAAACAGATATAAGTTCCGCCCCAATAGATTGTATAATAAATGAAGGCGATATCAAGTATTTCAAGATGTTAATGGAACTTTGCTTATCTGACGCTACAATGAAAAGTATTTTAAAGATAGGTAACAATGGAGGTTATATTGAGAATCTTAATAGAGCTAGAACCAAGAATGTTAATGGAAACCCTGTTTCTGTTGGAATAATTAACACACCTACTTCCCTATATGGTATGCCATATTCTTCAATGTATTATGTTGAAAGCATTGCTAATTATCCTTGGATGACTTATCCAATGTCTAGTATAACACTTTATACAACAGGAAGACAGGTTTTACCAGAACTAATGGATTCCTTGAGTGGGAGTCCCACAATTCGTTCAGAAATGCAAATAGATATCCAAAATAATATTAACCCTTGTGCTGAAGATATTAAAGGACTATTTCCTGACCACATCTTTGATTATAGTGACCCCTCTGTACAAGTAGCACTAACTAGTGATTCAATAAATGTATGGTTATATTATGAGATCACTGCTACATCTAACAAAGATTTATGTCAAGATGTCAGACTATATGATCAATTTTACACTGAACTCCCGTTTAGATTTAAACCATTTTATGATTACATAAGAGAAACAGCTAACGAGGATACAATAGAATTTGATCAAGACATTACAGCTTATAAAACAACAGAATACCCAGATTATAGTGTAACAGTCACACAAGACATTGATGGTTTAGGTTTTGATTTAATAAAATTCACAGATAATAATGCTGGTACAAGATTTGAAGATAATAAATATTCATTTTTATTCGTTAGGGAAAATAGGATTCCAGCAATAAAACCACCTGTCAATCCAATTGATTTGAGTTCTGATTGCAGTTTTAATGTTAATCTCAATGATGTATTTGGTTTAGCTACTACTCCAAATGGTATTGATCCTGATGAAGATACAATAAGCAACAGCTTTGAACTAATTAATCCTACGGAATGTTCATATGTAACTTATTTTGACGAAAATACAGGTCAAATGAGTGTTACTTGCGGTGACATGAGATATCCTCAAAAAACATATAATTGTCCCATCCGCATATATGTAAAAGACCAAAATACGGGGCCAAAAGATTATATTGAATCAACAGTAACATACACATGTAATGGGTGTTGTAATGCAGGTGATTGTGACTGTTCTGAATGTGGAAGCGGTTGTTTCACATTGATCCCTAATCCACCTGGTCCCCCAATCTCAGTGCCAGTTTCTTTACCTTCTTGTAGTCCACATGATTAAATCTGCAATACAGAAAGTTTTATTAATCTCAATTATCGTATAAATCAATTAGTGAAAAAAAAAGGATGTTATAAGAAAATTGTCTGTATATGGTTATTCATGTTTGTTTTAGGCATACTGCTATATACACACCAAACGTATGCATTATCAGTAGATATCCAAATTGCTGATAACTTCAGTGTCAATAATACAATCAATTTTAGTTATAGTATAACTTCTTTTAATGATGTTGAAGTAGAATATTATTTAAGTGTCAATTGTCCGTTTAATCTAAAAATCAAGAGTAAGAATAATAATATATCTCTTTCTAAAAATGAAAGTTTCTCTGGGGATTATATTGCATCTATTGTAAATAACACAATGAAAAAACAGACATGTGCTGCATATTTAACCACTATTAAACCAAATAAACAGGATTGGGTCGAGTATTTTGATATTATGATTGACCCAACTTTAGACTTTCAGCTACAATTGTGTAATGATATGACTTGCTTTGTAAATTTAAATCAGTATAAAAAAGGAGAAATCCTTTTTATAAGATATGTTTCAAGAAATGAACCTATAGTCCATGCAATTATTGAATCACCCGACAAAACAAGAAAAGAAATACATATACCTGGTTCAGTAGTCCTTGAACTAACAGGAGAATATATACTTGAAATTCAAGCAAACCAAGAGGGTTATTTACCATATAAGGACACAATAAAGATTTCCGTAACTGAAGAAAATACAATAAACATACTCAATCCAAATAAGTTGGGAGGAACAATAATATCTGACAATGATTTAGTCATTCCAGAATCAGAGAAAGATATTGATGAAAATCCAATGGCTCCTTATATTAACAATATTGAAAAAAAATATTCACAACAAAAATCATCAAAGACCACAGAAGAAGAATCAAATAATCCATTGATTTGGTTTTTATTATTTGTAATTTTAAGTTTTGTTTTGACAGGTATTATTATATCATATAAGGTCAAAGAAGATTATGTGAAAATAATTCAATATATTGATTATTATGTTTCAAAAGGTTATCAATTAGATGCAATAATAAAAAAGTTAAGTAACGATGGATATAGTAAAGCATTAATTAATGCTGCCGTGAAATTTGTCGAGAAAAGCAAATATGGTATCAAATAGATTTACTCCAAGCATTTAATATCATATTTCATAGTGTAGAGCGACTGGGAAAAGCCACATTCATATTTTTAAGGATATGATATTGCTTCCAGCATATATATTGAAATTAATTGCCTACTACCAGTAAGGTACTAATGAAAAGCACAACTACTGACTTTCATCAAAATAGTAAGTTTTCCTTAGTGCCTTCCAATCAATAATTCTTCGCAAAATACACTTTGTGTTTTGCATTTTTGTTACATTTTATGCAAATTCCTTCTGTTTTAGTATCAAATGGGATAACACGAGAGGTTGCTCCAACTGTATCAGCTTTGATTTGATCTTCGCAATCAGGTTCTCCACAGAAGTCAACGAGGACCATCTTTCTGTCAATTATATGCTTTTTAAAATCATCATAATTGTCTGTCTCAACAATTGATGATTTGATATTATTTTTTGCTTTTTCAAACAAATCGTTTTGCATATCGTTTAAAAGTCCATGAGTTCTGTCCAGTAAGTCCGAGATCTCAATTTCCTGTTTTTCGAGTGTGTCCCTTCTGACGACAACTACTGTTTGCTTTTCTAAATCACGAGGTCCCACCTCAATTCTTAGAGGTATCCCTTTGAGTTCAGCATCTGCGAACTTAAAACCAGCACTCATGTCATCTCGCAGATTTATTTCATGTTCTATATCCAGCATTTGTGATATCTTTTTCGCATAATCCAATACTGCATCTTTTGTGTCATCAAATAGGATTGGTATGATTATTGCTTTAACTGGTGCGATTTTTGGGGGCAATACTAGCCCTTTATCATCAGAATGAAGCATGACAGTAGCTCCAATAAGTCTGGTCGAAATTCCCCAACTTGTCTGAAAAGGATGCTTTTTTTTCTCATCTTTGTCAATGTATTCGATTCCAAAGGCTTTTGCAAATCCATCACCAAGATGATGGCTTGTTCCACACTGCAATGCTTTGCCATCAGGCATCATTGTCTCAATCGTTGTTGTAAATACTGCACCTGCAAATTTCTCTTTTTTTGTCTTATATCCGTCAATGAGAGGGATTGCAAGATAACCCTCTATGAACTTTTTATACTCATTTAAAAACAGTAAAGTTTCTTTTTTACATTCTTCTTCTGTTGCATATACACAATGGCCTTCCTGCCAGAGGAATTCTCGAGATCTTAGGAACAACTTCACGTCAGAAACTTCCCATCTGACAATATTACACCATTGATTTATTCTCAGTGGCAGATCCCGCCAGCTGCGGATCCACTTGGAATACGAATTATACATTATTGTCTCGCTGGTAGGTCTAATTGCCAGCCTTTCCTGATCTTCCTCTTTATTTTCAACCCAAGCTACTTCAGGAGAAAAACCTTCAGCGTGTTCTGCTTCTTTTTTAAAGAATGATTCAGGTATGAATAACGGGAAATACGCATTTCTTACACCATGTTTCTTTATTGCTTTATTAAATTCGCTCGTTATGTTTTCCCATATCGCATAACCATTTGGCCTAATGACCATGCAACCTTTAATATCAGAATAATCAGCTAATTGCGCTTTAATAATGATCTGATTGTACCATTCAGCCATATCTTCACTCTTTTTTACAGTTATTCCAAGCTGTTGTTTTTTTGCCATCCATTAAGGTAGGACAATATTATATTTAAAGTTTAGCACAATTAACAAACCAATAGGGCATAACAGTAGTAAAACCTCTCAAACATAGAGTGCCAAGTAATAAATTTAGCATTCATTTTGATTGTATAAGAACTGCGAAAAACATACTCGATGTGCATAATAATATACCTGACGGGCAAAAATTTATAAACTGAAAGTTTATAGTTCATATATAAATGCAAATCCTAAAAAGGCTCACAATTCACAATCCTTCAGATATCGTAATAGGTCACCATACGTGCACAATGTATGGTGTTTCAGCATTAGTCTACCGTTATAGTGAAAAAGGCAAAGTAACCAAAGTAAATTTTAAAGATGGAAGTATATATGTTGCACTTCTCCCAGAGAGACAGATTAAGACAATCATTTCAGAATCATTACTATTTGACTACTTCTTTAAAAAAAGATTCATAAGGACATCAAATGGGCCTTTAAGGTCATTTTATGTTCCAAACAAAAAGGATAAGTCTATCTATGTTCGATTCAGAATCAACAAAAATGCTAGAAATGGTACCTATTACGTAAGATATTTGATATCACCAATCATCGATAATCATATTATTCTCAGAAAGCAGTCTGAAATCTGGCAGGAATTTCATATACATAGAAAACTGGACATAAATGAAGTGATTGAGGAGAGGAATCTTGAAGAATTGGAGATCGAAGAGAAAAACATTGAGATGGCAATTAATAAAGAGGGATTAGAATTAAAGGAAATGATAAGTGTCTTTGAAAACATTGAGAAATCTCTAAATAAATATTTAAACGATCTAAAGACGCTCAAAGATAAAAGACTTCTTGAAGAGAAGAAAAGCCATGACATACAAATGATTATGATCGACCTTAAAAATGATATTGATAAAGTGATCAATAACCATGATGTTGAGATAATTATTAGAAACATAAATAGTAAATTAGCTGGATTAATATCAAGCCAAGAACACGGAGTAGATAATTTGACTGATTATCTCTCAAATCACCTGAAGGCCGACAGAGAGTATATTATCAACCATGTCCAAAATCTCAATGACCTAATAAAAGAAAGGAACAATCTTATCGTTAACCTTACTCGGTCACTGAATGACATAAATTCAAAAAGAGAATTTATGGAGTCAATTTATCAGGATATTGATCAGATAAATATCCGGCTGAAATTTAAGAAAACTGTAACAGAAGCCCTTGATGAAAGCGAACAGGAAATGGAGCGGCTAATAAAACATCTTCAGGATATATGTAATTTTTATTCAAATGTAATAAGAGAGATAAAAAAAGTTGAGTTGTTTGATAAAGAAAGGAACATTATCAGCCGAATAGACCAGATTGAATCGGAAATTGCTCAGAAACAACCGAAAACAATATAAATTCACAGATTATTTACTATCAAATGACTTCAGGCTTTAGTTTTTTCAAATGGATTTATTCTGATCGGTGGATGGCAAGAGTTGACCGGAAGCTTGCTAAAAAGGTATACAAGGGTATTAATGGTCTTGATGGCATTAAAAAATCCATGATTAAGGACTTCAAAGAGGGTGAAGAAGACCCCATGGAGAAGGACATCGAGAAGTTTATTGAAAACCTGGAAGCAGATGCTAAGAAAGTCGAAAAGATTCATGAGGATGGATTTATTCAGATATTTGATGAGATGCAGGAGATTAAGGATATATATAATAAATTTGAGAAAGCCGGTCATTCCAGAGATCCTCAGGTTGAAGCAGAATTAAACGAGGACAAGCAAAGGATTATTCAATTAAAGAATGAACTTCTTGCAGATGTGCGTAAAATCAGAGGAGAGACTGCAGATCTAAAATATGACCGACAGTATATAGCAAAATATGCCAATGTCTTAGGTATGCTCCATACTATCCAGGTCGTTGCCAGACTTGAAAGGCATGTTCGTAAAGAAAGAAAGAAACTTGAGCATGCAGAAAAAGATGTTAAAGATGACGCAAATAAGTTAAGGCATGGAAAGCCAGTTAAACAAGAGGATCTTCAGGAGCATATGAGAGAATTAAGGGATGAAGCCCATGCTATGACTAAAGATATCGCTGAGATAGAGCACAGTGACGTTATAATTTATTTCCACTTAGTTAGTCAGTTAGAATACCTCAAAAATGTCTATGCACAATTAAAGGTAACAAGATACGATGCTGAAAAATACCAACATCTGGAAGACGAGTATCGACGCATTCAGAATGAACTTGAACAGACTTATGACCATCTGCTTCATATGGCCAACTACCTTTACGAAAGGGGCGAAAGAAAATCCTGATGGTTGAAAAAATCATTTTTGTTTCTAGATTAAAAATACGCTTATGAATGTGCTATTATATTTTGTATTTTAAATATTGTTTATCCTTCTATCATATGTGGCTTCTTTTTCTTTATTAAAGTAGCAGGCGGGAAGTTCACCCCTTTTTCTGTGGTAATGCAAGCATTCACAGCATATCCCTTTTCTTGAACATTCATAAGTACAGTTACACATTGTCAGATTTTTGTCTTTGTTTTTGCAATCCATGAAATCCCTCCAATTATTAATGAAAATATTGATATTGAAATAGATATTATTAAATTTAACTTAATGAAAAAATCCTGATCAAAGACTCTAACAATTTTGTCTGTTCTGGAATCCATTAGCCATAGGTCGTTTGTAAATATAAGTTTGTGGAAAAACATCCAGAAAGACTCAAAATCAATAAGAATGAAAACCAATAAAACGCATAATGAAGCAAGAACAGATACTGATGGGATAATCATATTCTCAGGTGTATAACCTAAACATAGGACAAAGATTGATAACATCCAAATAATAAGTTGAATATAGTACAGATTTCTGACATCCTGCATATGCAACTTCTCCTTACTGTTATATTGTTCATTCTCTTGTAAGAGCATCAAGTAATCAAGAGTATCTTCAACATATTGGTCATCATATGTTAAATTTCTTAGAACGACTCGGTCACTTAAGATGATATTTAATGGAGTCAGAATTAAAAATAAAGAAATAAAAAAATAAAAAAAATTACTCTTCAGGATGTCCGGGAGAGATTTCACTGTGTTTTCTCATCATTAAGAAGATGATCACAACCAATATCAGGACAATAACAATACCTGAAATCCACAAGATTGGCAACTGTGGTATGGTGCTATCATCCTTACTATCGATGATTGGACAAGGTCTGAACTCACAATTTTTGTTAGGGTCTCTTGAGACATAAGAACCATCTTCACATTCCATTGTATCCTGAGCACAAACAACATCTCCTGGTGGTTGAGTATCAGGACAAGCTGGGAATTCACAGTTGTTATTAGGGTCTCTTACTACAACGGTTCCATCTGGACATGTTAGTGCATCTTCTGGGCATCCAGTTGGTTGGTCTCCATCTGAAGTGGATTCTTTTTCAGCGATTGCAAAATAGCTGAATCCTGGTGTCACAGCAGTGTAATACTCAGCTGTATCAGTACTCTCCTTATGTGCTGTCTGCAATTCAACCCACTCTGGATCAACCCATCTGTACATAGCAACCTGCTCTTTAGCCAGACCATTCTCTGACATCCAACTCTTATTGACTTTAAATGTCAACGTGATATCTTCCATGTCTTCATTCTCAATGTTTGTCTTTGAGATTTCTATGAACTGATAATGGTTTCTCAAAGCTTTAGATGTAGACACAGTTGATCTCACTTGGAACTTGAATTCAACATCTGATCGACCATTCTTTGCTTTGAATGCCACTTTGGTCAGACCAAGAAGCTCTGCAGTTGTAGCCATCTCTTTGATATCACCAGCATTTATATTCTGGAATGACTTGCTTACCTCATTCTTGGATTGTGGGGCTGCACCGCCGCCGCCACCTCCTTTCATGATCAATGGTAAGCCTCCGGTATCATCATCAGTATCTTCCTCACAATCAGTAGGACAGTTTGCGTGAGATTCACCATCATCACAAACTCCATTACCACATGTGCAGTCAGCTGCACAGTTCCAATAGTATTGCTCATCAGGACCGCATGTTCCGTCACCACAGACATCTCCAGTCTCATCTGTTCCAGCACCTGCACCATAATAAACAGAGAATCCAAGATCTGAAGGAACTGTAAATTCTGTGCATTCCCATACAGTATTATATGCAGGACCGGCTGTTGTCAGATTGGTAACATTTGTGCAGTATTGGTTTCCAACTTCAGAAGCATTGTTGCAGTGCCAAAGTTCAGAGACGTTTCCAGGAACACAGATATCAATTGAATCTGGGAGCAATTCATCCTTTATGTCCTCCCATTTATCATGGTCCATACCAACAAAACTGATGTTGTTGGTGGTGTTGACGATTATATCTCCCTCTCCAAGACTGGTCTTGTTTCCGTCGATAACACCTTTGACATCCATGCCTTTGAATTCCATGTTCCATGGATTGGAAGCATCAGAGTTGCCAATTTTCACGCTGATATTTGTCGTCTCATTAGAGTTCTTCTTGATTGAGCCTTTGCCATTACATCCCTTTGCCTGGTATCCTGACCCAAAATTCCATTGAACTGATGTACCATTAAGGTTCTCGTCTCCTGCTGGTGCATCATACCTAATATCAAAGACAGGTCTGCATTTGACACCACAAGAGGTCAGGCTTGTTTCAGTTGTGAAATTTAAGCATGCAGAAACTCCACATGGGTTGCCAGCTTTATCACATACTTTAAGCTTAAAATAATATGTTGTGCCATTAACTAAATCGAATCCAGTATGCCTGACATCTATTGGTCCATCGTGCCAAATTTTATATGCTGGAACGTCGGATTGTGTGATTCCAATATCAAGCAGAGTTGAATTTCTCCTGCTACAACTACTATCGTTTCCGTAGAACAGCAATGAACCATTTGCTGGTTCACTAGAGTCATATTTAACGAAAGCTGCATCAACAAATTCATCAACTTCATAGCTTTCTATCTTAGCTTGAGTGGTATCGTTCTCTACATTGAATTCAAAGAGATTGCCGCCGCATTCCGGTTTCATCTTACAGTCCGGATCATCACAGTTCTCAAAACCATCATTGTCTTCATCACCTGCAGTGTAACAGTTTTCTGCAAGCTTCTTGCCGCCTTTCTTCAGGTCCTTACAGTCAGGATCCTGATCAGGTGCAAGACCATCTCCATCCATGTCCTCAAAACCAAAGCAATTCTCAGTAAATGTGTCTGTTGCTCCTGGTGTATACTTCCCTGAAACTGCATCAATAGACCTACCTGAAGACAGATTCTTGGTAAGAGCATATAACCTAATGTCTTCAGTCATGTCCCATTTACCAGTTTCTAGGAGTGTTGACTTCTCAATCATTACGATTGGACCACCAACTTCCTGACACATTGCATTAACCTTTGTTGCAGCTTCAACATCCGTGCTTTCCCACTGTCGGTTGATACACTCGTATCTGTTGACCTTTTTCTTATCAGCCAATGTGGATTCAATCACTATCTTAAACTCAAACCCTATTTGTGCATTGTTGCTGGAATTACAACCTCCAGTTTCAACTCCATTGCTATCTATGTAAAATTCAGCTTTCAAAGGGCTTGTACCAGTCATGGTGTCTGCCGTAAGTGTCATGGCCTCTCGGTCTTCCAGGACACGCTTTCCATTACATGCTGCTGCTCCGGACATGCTAACCACATTTAATCCTACACCAAAGACATCTCTTCCTTCCTTGACACCAAGACCACATATATCAGTGTGGTTACTTTTGTTTGTTTCTGGACAGTCATCCATACCAACAATCTCAGGTGGTGTGTCCATCTCTTGGAACATCATACCAGCCCCTTTCGGCTCGCAGAATCCAGAAAATGCCGTACAACCAGTTAACTGGCTGCAATCAGTACCCAGAATGACAGAGTCATACTCACATGTGGACACACATTTGTTCGATGCCCATTTGCATCCAAACTCAGATTGTGCATCACATTGGCTCTCATTTTGGAAAGTGTGACATTCATCCGCAATATTATTGCAGTATCCTCCTTTTCCAGAAAATGAATCTCGTACCCATATACAATTATCATCCGCATTACAATTTGATTGATCAAAATATGTGTCCTCACAAAGGATTTCAATATACGTCGTGTTATCCCAGTTTATATCACACTCAGATCCAAATTTAGAATCCTCCCAAAGACATGATGGCTGTGATAAGCACGATGATTGGTCATTGTCAAACTGCCAGCAGTCCTCACTTTTGGTAATATTTGGTTCGCACCATCCAGTTCTAAGTTCACAGAACGCATTTGATCCGCATGAATTCTCGTCAAGACCAAAGCAGACCGGTTCACACCAACCTCCATTATCAGAGTTTATGTCCTGCATCCAAGTGCAGTATTGACTGTTCTTATTGCATTGCTGCTGAGTGGTCACACTGCTATTGTGGCATTTTGCGAACATGACATATTCACACACACCACCTTTTGGATTATTTTCATCATCCATCCATAAACAGTTGCCAGTACATTTTCCTTCTGGTTTTCCAAAGCAGACTTCTGCTTTTGTGAAATTCAAGTCACATCTACCGCCTGAAGTTGTGTAAGTACATGCACCACTCTGATTATTACATTCATCAGAGCTGTCATCGTATTGCCAACAAACCTCAGATGGATGACCACACCAACTTCCTCCAAAAGGATCAGTTATCCACTTACAGTTCATAGTTGATCCAGAATATGTTGGACTGGATTCGCAGTCTTGCTGACCATATCTCCAACATTCATGCATTAATCCACCTTCTCCACATTCTGGCGCGAAGAAACAGTCTGGATCATCACAGTCTGCCATTTCGTCATTGTCGTCATCCTTTGCGTTGAAGCAAATCTCATCTGCGAAATTTGCTGGTTCGCAAAATAGTTCGTTCTCATTGTAAACACAGCTTCCTGCTTCTCCAAGACCATAATTTTCACATTCTGATTGAGAACATTTGAAACAGCTTTCTGAACAGGTCTTATCTGATTTATCAATGCATGTTCCCTTGCTGTTATTGTCTAGGTTAGCTGCCCATTTACACTCTGCTGCACTCTCAAGACAGGCTATCTTAGTCTCTGGTTTTGGTGTCTGTGTATCGTCAGCTATACTATTGCAGGCAAAACAGTTGCTGTCACATCCTCCTGTAGTCTGTGCTGTTGTACTAAATTCACAGTAACCATATCCATTTGGAGCACTTACATCTGTCACAAACTCACAATTTGCTGGTGAAGTTTCACATGCATTCTGTGCATCAGTTGCCGACGCATATGCAGATGTATTTGTAGGTGTCTCACATGCCCAGCAGGACTTCATACAATTCCCTTCTCCAGCTTTCATTTCACACCAACATTCGCTCTGCAATACATCATCGCTTTCATTGGAAGGGGTGCCCATGTCATCACAATATTGATCGCAGGTCCATTCATAACCAGCTTTCTCACACAATGATTTAGTCTTTATGTCAAAGATATCTCCATTTGATCCGACTACATCATCAAACTTGAAGACACATTTATCTCTATCCCATCTGCATGGCATATACCATGGACTTCCTGCTATCTGATCGCATAGATCTTCATTGGTGTAAGAGTTGTAATCTTCACAATATGTTGCCCCTTCTGGAGGCTCCTGCAAATTATCATAACAGGTCTTATCGACATAATCTGTTACGCACTGGCTTCCTCTCCATTTACAGCAGTTGCTTAAAGATGCAAGTCCCATACACAGATTCTGGTCTGTTATATTTTCACACTGCACTGCTGAATCTGACTGTCCGACCGCATTGATGGTTATTGCTAATCCATCTCCACCTACTTCTGAGTTTGGATCGCATGAGCTTGTATCATTGTCATAACTGCATATGCTTACATCCTCACAGGCATCCTCATCTGCATCAAACAGCCAGCAACCAGGATTATCTCCTTTTGCCTGCTCAGCAAATCCTAAACGATTTCCAGATGGATCATTACAAGTGTTATCTCCCCAGTTATACCAGCAATAAAATGTGTCCATACACTTTTTCTCTTTGCCATCAAACTGAGCGCAGAAACCATTTGCAGGTTCACAAAGACCATCTTCGTAAGAACAGTTTATTATACCGCTATAGGTATTTGCTGCGTCTTCACAAAGGGTTTCGTTACCATCAAATGCCCAACAAGCTAACTCTGAACAATAATCTCCGCTGTCTACCCAGACACAGTCAGCATTATCTGTACTGCTGTCACATGCTGTCTGATTGTCCATGTCCCAACATCTGACTTCTTCACACCAGCCCCATGTATCTGCTCTCCAGTTGCAACTACCGCTTGTATCACACTCATTCTGGTCCAGTTCCCAGCAGCCTTTCTCATAGCAATAATCATAGGTATCATCCCAAACACAATCCACGCTGTCGGATGTGCTTTCACAGTCTGTCTGTGTAAAGTAGTCCCAACAGCCATCTTCTTTGCACCAGCCACCATCAGTATTCCAGACACATGACCTATCGAGTGTAGTATTTAAACTTGCGCAGCCAGTTGAGTCTGATGCCTCCCAGCAACCTCTCTCTTCACACCAGCTACCCCAAGATTCATCAACCCATCTGCAAGAATCGTTTGCTGCTTCACAAGAAGACTCATCTTTGTTCCAGCAGCTACCATCATTCTCACACCAACCCCAGGATTCATCCCAGTAGCATTTGCTATCATCAGAACAGCTACTTTCATCCATGTTGTTCCAACAACCTTTTTCAAAGCAAAATTGTCCATTTGCATCCCATGTACATTTTGTTGTAGAATTGCAACCTGATTCATTGGTATAATCCCAACATCCTTTCTCATAACAGTAATCCCAGTTTTCATCCCATAGGCATGTGTTATGTGAACTACATTCAGTTTGCGTGTTATAGTTAGAGCATCCTAGATCATAGCACCAGCCCCAGTCGTCCCATACACATCCTGTAACTGATGTACAGTCAGACTCTGATTCTTTTGACCAACAGCCTTTTTTATAACAATACTGGTAATCATCGCTCCATTCGCAACCACCAAATCTTGTATCAGTAGTACATTCTCCTTTTGTAGAATAATCCCAGCAACCCTGTTCGTAACACTGTCCTTCGTCAGGGTCTGAACTTAAAGTATCATCTTCCCATGCACAATCCATATATGCATGCTGTTCACATTCTGTTTTAGAATCACTAAAGGTCCAACATCCTTCTCTATGGCAAAATCCTCCATTCTCAATGCCATATCCGTAATCGATAGTTTCATTATCCCAAGCACAACCAGTCACTGCAGTGCAATCATCCTGATTGTAATATTCCCAACAATCTGTTTCCTTGCAGTTCCCGTTCTCTTCCCAACCACATTGTGATTCCTGAGCTAGGCAGTTACCCTGAGTCTGATAACTCCAACAACCTTGTTTGTTGCACTCCCCAGTCCATTTACAGCCTTCACTGATACATGTGTCCTGGTCATCGTTATAATTCCAACATTCAAGTGAGTAATCACCTTCACATCTTGTTTCCCATGAACAGCTTGAATCACCTGAACAACTTGATTCACTTTTATAATTCCAGCATTCCCTCCGTTGACATTGTCCAGCCTGGTTCCATACACAATCTTCATCAGCATGTTGGGCGCAGGTGTCATTCTGCCAATAATTCCAGCATCCACGCTCGTTGCATGATTGAGAATTTGTATCCCAGAAGCAATTCAAGGTGCTATTGTACTGATTACAAGTAGATTCAGTATTAAATGACCAGCATTGCAAATTTTTGCAATTGTTCCATTGGTCATTCCACTGGCACTGGGAATTTTGATCACATTGCTGTTTGTTATTATAGTTCCAGCACCCCTCTTCCTGGCACCAGCCCCATTCCTCCCAAGTGCAACTAGCGTCAGAACAGGAAGTCTGATCACTGTGGCTCCAACAACCTTCTTCAAAACATTGTCCTGTTGTCAGCCATTCACATTTGGATGATCCATCACATTCTGTAGGATTGTTGTAATCCCAGCATCCTGGCCTCTCACACCAGTGACTATTTTGCCACCAGCATCCATTGTCTGAATTATCCTCACAAGTTGTCTGATCTCCATAATCACCACACATTACCGTGCATCCAATAGGGTGCTCATCATCAACGGGCCAACCGCATTCACAGCCTCCTCTCCAGCGACACTCTACGCCATTATCATCATGGGATTCACAAGAAGTCTCATCGTCCCATGCCCAGCAACCTTGTGTGAAACAATATCCTGTTGCACCACTACTTCCACTTGAACTACCTGAACTGGTGCTTCCATCTGTAGTCGTATAATTCTCCCAACCACATCCAAGTGAGCTATCTAAGCAGGCCTCTTCACTCTCATAATTCCAACAGCCTTCCTCTTCACACCAACCATTATCATTTGTCCATCTGCATTCTTTGTCAGTCAATGAAGAATTCAGATTATTACATTCAGATTGTGACTCAGCATTCCAACAGCCCTTATCTTCACACTGATGCATTTCTTCTCTCCAAGTGCAAGTGTCATTGTTGGCTAAGCAACTAGTTTCATCGTAATCCCAACATCCTTGCTGCATACATTCTCCCCATGCACATTCAGAGTCCGCTATACAAGTTTCGCTATCTTGATAACCCCAACATTGACCTCCTGGTCCAGAAGATCCGCCGCCGCCACTTGAAGTAGGGGTTGGCCCTGATTGGATAGGTTCCTCATTAATATAGAAAGTTCCTTCAAATGATGGTTGTTGGAATCCATCCCAGTTTGGTATGCACATTGGATCACCATCATCAGCAGTCAAATCCCAAACACAATTTCCAGTACCAGCATATTCAGCATCACATTCTGTTTGATCCAAGTAATGGCAGGCATCGCAGATTTCATCTTCTGAGATATAACTGCATCCAACCTGTTGTCCACACGCAGAAGAATCTTCATCAAATTCCTCACAGCTCAAGCACGCATCCTCAGCAGATTCATTATAATATGTGCACCCACGCCTGTAACAAGTACTTTCATCCCCATCAAAATCTTCACAGCTTCCTAGTTCTCCACCACCATCTCCATCTGGAGGTGTGTTTTTCATCATTGCAGGATGGCATTTTGCCTCCCATTGGCAATTTAAGTTAAGATTAAAAATATCACCTGTACAAGCTGTTTCATTATAGTCTGTGTACATATAACAGTCAGCAAAGAAACATTCCTGATCATCTTCGTTCCAATAACAACCTGCTTGACTACAAGTTGAGTTAGTTTCATATTCCCAGCATGCTCCTGATTCTTGACACCATCCGCCCATATTGGACCATTCGTCTGTGAACCATTCACAACCAGATTCAGCACTGCACTCATCTTCATCCTCGTAGTTCCAGCATCCGACTTCTTCACAATAGTCATGTGATTTCCACATACAACCATCAGCACCATCACATGATGAGCTGGACTCATGCTCCCAGCACCCACTCATTTCCATACAAGTCCTACCATCCCATAAGCATCCATTTTCTTCATGGGCTTCACAAGAATTCTTATCATCATAGTTCCAACAGTTAATCTCACCACAATATGGTGTCCCTTCCCAGAAGCACCCATCTGAATCTTCACAATCAGATCTTTCATTATAGTTCCAGCATGCCATATTATCTTCGCACCATCCTGAAGATCCTTCAGCTTTCCACTGGCAATTTAGTCCCATATCAGATGCACCGGAGTTACATTCTTCCTGTCCCAAGAAATCCCAACAACTGATTTCATGACAGTACTTTCCCCAGAAGTCCCAGCGACAATTGGGCTGGTCAAGACAACCTTCCTTATTGTTGTCAAAGTCCCAACAATCATATCCATACCCATATGTTTCATCAACATTAAAATCTGGCTCTTGAGCCTGTTCTGCATACATAACAAATGCCAAAGCACATAGAATTATAACAGCGATAAGTGTATTGTTTTTCATAAATTACCCACCTCAAGTATGAACGGACATTTTGTCCGTAAATTTCTTAATTTACATCATATTTAAACCTTTCTAACCTTCATCTCAAATATAAAAAAACAAAACATTCAGAAATATCGTCTATGGTATGGAAAAATGTATAGTCTGATTTTACCAAAAGACTATACTGAATATATTCATAAAGTAAACAGCATAGTTCACTGATATTGTCAGATTGTAGCCAAGATATCAACTTAACTCACTCGAAAAATAAGGATTTATGGATCAATTACAAGAATTCCTTAGCTAAATAGCATGAACCTACAACTAGAATACTACCAGTAAATGTCTTTCTGGCTATTTTCACAGCTGTTTTGGGATCTTCAGCAATGATTATCTTTTCGTTGAAAAATTTTGATAATTCATACGGCTGCATGGATCGAGGTGCATTAGGACGTGTAAGAATTATTCTGCTTGTCTTATCCTGTATCAGAGCAGCCATCTCTTTAATTGGCTTGTCCTTAAGTACACCAAATACGATAGGTATATCATCTGGCATCTCTTTTAATATCACTCTCAATCCAGCCGGGTTGTGCGCACAATCTATGATTAGATCGTCGACTTTTTGAAATCTCCCTGGCCATTTTGTATTCTTCAACGCATCTTGAATAATCTTTTTTTTTGATTTTTTGGATTTATCATTGTAACTCGAATCGTAACTCAAATTAAGAATCTGATCCGCTGCCTTTATTGCCAAAGCAGCATTCATCTTCTGAAATTCTCCCTTCAAGGACAACTCAAATTCTTTGGTCATGTTATTTGCATCTTTTATAACCATCAATTTGGACCCTTTACTGCTACAATGCTGCTTAATAACCTCCAATGCTTCTGCCTGTGCTCCTGTGATACAAGGTATTTCTTTTTTGATTATGGCAGCTTTCTCCTCTGCAATCTGTTTTATTGTTGTTCCGAGGTATTCTGTATGATCAAGCGACACATTAGTTATAATTGTTAAAATTGGATTAACTATATTTGTCGAATCCAGTCTGCCACCCATTCCGGTCTCAATGATAGCGTAATCCACTTTTTCCTCTAAGAAATACAATAATGCTATAGCTGTCAGTATTTCAAACACACTCTCGTCTGCTCTTTTGGAAAAAACAGTATCAAATAATTGGTTAAATCGCTCCTTAGAGATTGCAACATTGTCAACTTGGAACTGTTCATATACCTCATGGAGATATGGAGAAGTGAACAACCCTACCTTAAATCCACTTTCGATGAGTATCTGATTTAAGAACGCACATGTCGAACCTTTTCCGTTTGTCCCAGCGACATGGATGATCTTGAGCTTATCTTGAGGATTATCTAATTTCAGGCAGATATTCCTAATTCTTTCTAGGCCAAGCTTTCTTTTATCCCAACCTATTTTTTTCAACGTTTCCAGTGGATCCATCTGTTTTTCCTTGTCCCAGTATGCTTAATGCCCATAAAAAAATTCTGCTTGGAATAGTACTATTTGAAATAGTCCTATTCTGCAACATTATTAGTGTAGGAACACTCTTGTTCCGCAAAAGATCATCGCTATACCATGTTCATCTGCAGCCTTAATGACCTCTTCATCGCGGATAGACCCACCTGGCTGAATGATTGCTGAAATTCCTGCTTTAGCAGCTTCATCAACTCCATCTCTGAAGGGAAAGAATGCATCAGAAACCATTATCGAACCCTTGGCCTTTTCACCAGCCTTTCGGGTGGCAATGATCGAAGAATCTACCCTTGACATCTGTCCTGCACCAATCCCGACTGTGACCCCATCATTAGCATACAATACTGAATTAGATTTGACATGTTTGCATACTTTTAAGGCAAAAATCATATCTTTTAACTGCTCTCTTGTAACCTTTTTTGTTGTCACACACATGACTTTCTTTAATTCTCCTTCCTTGGCTTGAGATGTCATTTGTGCGATCTGTTCGGTCGTTGGGTTTGGATTATCCTCAATCTCTATGGTTTCAGGATCAATTTTTGGGAAATTTGTTGATTTAATCAGCATTCCACCTGCTACTTTCTTTGTTGTGAATTTATCTGGATTGACAGGGGGTGCCTCGATGCCTTCAAGTCTCAATAGACGCACGTTCTTCTTTTCTTTGAATATTGCCTGAGATTCCTTATCAAAATCTGGGGCAATTATCACTTCGATGAATTTGTCCTTTAGAAATTCAGCGCATCCTACTGTGAAAGGACGGTTCATCGCAATAACACATCCAAACGCAGATAGTGGGTCTGCATTATAGGCTTTTTTTAATGCATCTTCAATGTTTTCTGCTACAGCTGCACCGCTGGGATTAGCATGTTTTATAACTGCGCACGCAGGCTGTGTAAATTCTTTAACAATATTAAGCGCTCCGTCTCCGTCCATGATGTTGTTATATGAAAGTTCTTTTCCCTGAAGCTGCTGTGCATTTGCCAGTCCAGGTTCTTTTGATGATGCGTCCTTATAGAAAGCTGCAGTTTGGTAAGGGTTTTCTCCATATCGTAGCTGTTGGACTTTTTTTCCCGCAAAGAAATATGTGTTTGGCACTTCTGCATTATCCAGATAGTTTGTTATGACAGAATCATACCTTGCTGTATGGGAAAAGACATCAAGAGCGAGTTTTTTCCTGAAATCCTCATCAAGTGAGTCAAATTTGGACATGAATTGCTTATATCTGCCTGGGTTTGTTAGTATTATGACATCTCTGAAGTTTTTTGCTGCTGCCCTGAGAAGGCTTGGACCACCAATATCTATTTTTTCGATAGCTTCATCGAAGGTGCATCCTTTACTGACAGTTTCCTCGAATGGATACAGGTTTACAACTACAATATCAATCGGTTCAATTTCATTTTCTTTTAATTGCGTTATATGATCAGGATTATCCCTCACTGCAAGCAGACCTGCAAAGATTTTAGGGTTCAATGTCTTGACACGTCCGTCCAGCATTTCCGGGAATCCGGTATAATCAGACACTTTTGTTATTTTGACTCCGGCAGACTCAAGAGCTTTTGCTGTTCCACCTGTAGATATTATCTCAATGCCTTTATCCTGAAGGAATTTTCCCAATTCTTCAATTCCTGTTTTATCTGAAACACTAATAATTGCTTTTTTCATTTTATCACCTGTTATTAATCATGCATATTTAAGCTGATATTCATGCATATTAAAACTGATTTAATATTAAATTTTTGAAACATATTTACCCATTTTCTCGAACGATTTGTATCTATGTGTCACATTAAATATCTTTTTTTTGTCAATTCTCACAAGAGGCTCTTCAAATCCGTCAGGAATAAATATCTTAGAGTATGGCAAATCATCTTTCTCTATATCAAAAACCTCGTCAGTGATATTTCCTTTCATCTCACCAGTGAAGATGATTGGGTTATTCTCCTCATATATCAAGCAAGTATGTGAATAAAAAGTTGCTCGTCTTGATTTGTCTGCGAGTAGTCTGAATAGTCCTTCATAGCTAATGTGGTCAAAGACGAATTTTGGCAATGCACCGGGAAAACCAGGGTAGGCTTCCATTTCGACACTTGTGTCTTCAATGAATAGTGGTCTTTTGATCTGAGAATACAAAAATATTGATGCTTTTTTGACAATCTGTTCAGGATTAAGGTCTGAGGGTTCGTCATAACCAGCTTTCATATGCTCCAATGTTATATTATACTTTTCAAGTATGTCGCAAGCCTGTTCATATTTATGTTTATTTGTTGTTACAAATATAAGTTTCAAAATCACACCCCAATGCACGTTGCTGAATTTTTACGACGAAATAATTAGCTCATTGCAAACTAACAATAGCAGATATTGAATATCCAATTTAAAGGTTTTGCTGCTTGTTATTAATCTTTGATTTAATTTTGTCCATCACCTGGTTAATAAATGTAATACTTGGCTTAATAAAATATGTGTGAATAAGTAATTCTCTAAAACTTCACTGGACTCTTTAAGCTAATATTTATAAACATCTTAGGTGTTTCAGAGTAGATGAAAGTTCTGAGTATAAAAGGAGCAAGGCAGCACAATCTAAAGAATATAAATATTGATATTCCAAGAGATAAGCTTGTTGTTGTAACTGGTCTCTCAGGATCCGGCAAATCAACTCTTGCTTTTGATACTATATATGCTGAAGGACAGAGGCGTTATGTCGAGAGTCTATCTGCATACGCTCGTCAGTTTTTAGGTTTGATGAATAAACCTGATGTTGATTCTATTGAAGGGTTATCACCAGCAATATCCATTGATCAGAAAACAACTTCTAAGAATCCAAGATCGACAGTTGGTACTATAACTGAAATCTATGATTATCTTAGGCTTTTATTCGCTCGTGTTGGAACTCCATTCTGTCCTGATCATAATATTAAGATAACAAAACAATCCCCTCAGGCTATATCTGAGCAGATTGCATTAGATTTCAAAAATGATGTAATCATACTTTCACCTGTTGTCAGGAAGAAGAAAGGTACATATGAGCAACTCTTGATTGACCTTAATAAAAATGGGTACATGCGAGTCAGAATCGATGGTGTTATCCACCGAACAGATGAAAAGGTGAACATGGATAGGTATAAGATGCATGATATTGATGTTGTTATTGACAGAGTCACAATCAATGATGAGCAAAGATTAAGCGAAGCAGTTGAAAGTGCCATCAAATACTCTAAAGGCCTTGTAATTGTTCAGGAAGGACTTGAAAAACAAGGTACAAAACAGCATAATATTAAAGCAAACATTAAGGATAATACTTTCGAAAAGATATACTCTTCGAATATGTCATGTCCTGAATGCGGCATGGTATTTGAAGAGTTACAACCAAGGATGTTTTCATTTAACAGCCCATTTGGGGCTTGTGAAGAATGTTCAGGGCTTGGCATAAAGATGGATTTTGATCCTGACTTAATTATCCCAGATAAGAACAAATCGATTGCTGATGGTGCAATTTCAGTCTACAGAAATGCAATTGATGGTTGGAGAGGAAAATACCTTGGGGCTGTTGCAAAACATCATGGTTTTTCTGTTTTTACTCCTATTAAAGAATTTACTAAAGAACAATATGATGCATTGATGTATGGTTCTGATGATCAGATCAAGTTCAATATCTCTATGAAGAATGGTGATGCGCAATGGTCTCATAAGGGCACCTGGGAAGGTCTGATTCCACAATCAGAAAGGCTTTATCAGCAGACTGAGTCAGATTACAGGCGAAAAGAACTTGAGAAATTCATGAGAGTATCGGCATGTCCTTCCTGCGATGGGAATCGGCTTAAGAGAAAAGTTCTGTCTGTAAAGGTAAGCGATAAGTCAATAATTGAAGTCACTAATATGTCAATAAGGGATTCGTTAGAATTTTTTGAGAATTTGAAGTTAAACTCAAAAAACGCAGAAATTGCTAAGCAGATTTTAAAAGAGATCAGATCAAGGCTTGAATTCCTTGAAAAGGTGGGGTTGAATTATCTAACTCTTTCTAGAGGATCTGCAACTCTTTCAGGAGGAGAGGCTCAAAGGATTCGCCTTGCGACCCAGATAGGATCAAATCTGGTGGGTGTTCTTTACATACTGGATGAGCCATCTATTGGGCTGCATCAGAGAAATAATCACAAGCTGATATCCACACTTAAGCGTCTTAGGGATCTAGGCAATACTTTGATCGTTGTGGAGCACGATGAGGATACGATAAGGAGTGCTGATTATGTAATAGATATTGGTCCTGGCGCAGGAATCCACGGTGGTAAGATTATTGCGCATGGAACACCTGAAGAGATTGAACAAAATCCTGAATCACTTACAGGAAAATACATGAGCGGGCAATTATCTATTGATGTTCCAAAATCGCGCAGGAAACCAAAGAAATTCATGAATATTATCGGTTGCAAAGAACATAATCTCAAGAACATTGATGTCAAGATACCTTTAAGTGTTTTGACTCTGATAACCGGCGTATCTGGTTCAGGAAAATCCACTTTGATTTATGATATTATGTACAAAGCTCTGATGAAAAAACTGCATGGTTCTAAGATGCGGCCAGGCAAACACAATCATATTGAAAACGGAAAGATCGACAAAGTTATCGTTATCGACCAAAGCCCTATAGGCAAAACACCAAGGTCTAATCCCGCTACTTATACAAAAGTATTTGATGAAATAAGAAAACTGTTTGCCAGTACACAGGAGGCTAAAGTCAGAGGGTATAGTCCTGGTCGATTCTCTTTTAATGTTAAAGGCGGAAGATGCGAAGCTTGTCAAGGGGACGGACTGATCAAGATAGAGATGAATTTCCTTCCGGATGTTTTCGTCCAGTGTGAGGAATGCAAGGGACAGAGATATAATAAAGAAACACTTGCAGTCAAATATAAGGGTAAATCAATCTCTGATATTCTGAATATGAGTGTTGAAGAAGCCCTTGAATTATTCAAGAATATTCCAATTCTCAGAAGGAAGCTTAATCTTTTAAACAGAGTTGGGTTAGAATATATCAAACTTGGTCAGTCTTCCATTACTCTATCCGGGGGAGAAGCTCAGAGAATCAAGCTAACCAGAGAGTTATCTAAGAAGGATACTGGAAAAACACTCTATCTTCTTGATGAACCCACAACGGGGTTGCATTTCCATGATGTCAAAAAGCTCATCAAGGTACTTAATGATCTTGTCGATAAGGGAAACAGTGTTGTTGTTATCGAACATAATCTTGATGTAGTAAAATCAGCTGATCATGTGATTGATCTCGGTCCTGAAGGTGGTGATGAAGGAGGGTACATTGTAGCTGAAGGAACTCCTGAAGAGATTGCTAAAGAAAAAAAGAGCTACACTGGCCAATATATTAAGGGGCTTCTGATTAATGATTAATACATCTGTCATTGTATTGTCATTGCTGATTTTTATTAATATTCAAAAAATATTTATATGCATATCCCCATTTTAATGGGATGTCTGATATTAGAATAGTTGTTTACTCTATTTTTGGGTTAGGTTTTGGTGCTTATATATTCTGGAAAGGTTTTGGCATGAATAAAGAGATTCGTGTTATAAAGAACACACCAACTTCAAAGATTCGTAGCATGGCAATGGGCCGGGTTGAGATTTATGGAGAAATAATTCCAGCTAAAGGTAAAATCTTTAAATCTCCATTTTCAGACGAGAAATGTGTTTGGTGTAAATGGATGGTCGAAGAATATAGATCTTCAGGAAAGAGCGGAAGATGGATAACGATCGATAGTGGTATTCTTCAGGATCATTTCTATGTAAAGGATAATACTGGCTATGTATTAGTAGACCCATTTGGGGCAAATATCGATATTCAAAAAGATAATGAGTACCAATCAGGTGCTTTTCGAGGTGCGATTCCAGGAACTGCAAAAGTTTTTCTTGATAAGAATAGTATCAAAACAAAGGGCTTATTTGGGTTCAAGAGACCTCTTCGGCTTAGAGAATATTATCTGACTCCAGGTGATAAGATTTACGTGATGGGTTATGCAGGGGACAACCCACATATCGAAGATGGTTCAAGCCAAGAGAACGCTCAGGACATTATGATACAGAAAGGTAATTCATTTTTTTATATTTCTGACAGTCCAGAAAAAGAAGTATTAAAAAAAATGTTCTGGAAATCCTTCTTATCTTTATATGGTGGTGCAGCTTTGATTATTGTGTGTCTGTTTATAATATTTGCTTATTTCAATATATTATGATTTTAGTATTTTATAGAGCAATAGTAAGGTTTATTATATAGAAGGTATATGAAAATTTTTAATGAAGTATTTTAATATTTGAGAATAGGAGGACTCAAAATGGCAATAGGAATGATTATAGTTATTGGTGTGGGCATTTTATTGTTCGTAATGATATTCGCAGGTTATTTCATAGGGATGTACAATAGTCTTATCAGGTTAAAGAATGATATTGACAAAGCGTGGTCTAATATTGATGTATTATTAAAACAGCGATCCGATGAATTACCAAAATTAATTGCATCAGTGAAAGGTTATATGAAACATGAGAAAGGGGTACTTGAAGGAGTGACCAAAGCAAGAACAGCATTTATGAACGCAAGTAGTATGTCACAAAAAGCTGAAGCGGATGGGATGATCTCAGGGGCATTGAAAAGCTTGTTTGCAGTAGCTGAGAATTATCCTACTCTTAAGGCAAATGACAATTTTATGCAACTTCAGCAAAGGATCAGCGGTCTTGAGAATGAACTTGCTGACAGAAGAGAATTCTATAACGATGCTACTAATAACTTTAACATAAGAATAGAGTCATTCCCAGATATGATAATTGCCAATATGATGTCTTTGCAGAAGAAGGATATGTTTAAGGTTACAGAAGCTGAAAAACAGGATGTTAAGGTTGAGTTTTAAACTCTTAAACCTAAAAATCAGTTCCTTGTCACTAAGAACATTAGAAAAAAGTGCAGGATTAATAAAGACTGGGAAGAAGAAATGATTGATCTGGCAAATATTCCTTCTCTGCCTGGATGTTATCTTTTTAAAGACAGTAGTAGTATTATTTACATTGGTAAAGCCAAAAATCTGAAAAAACGGGTTAGCAGTTATTTTTCTAAGAAGCACGATATAAAGACTACTAAGCTAGTAGATTCTATTAGAAGCGTCAGCACTATTGTGACTGATAATGAAACTGAAGCACTTATTCTCGAGAATACCCTTATCAGGAGACACAAGCCAAAGTATAATGTGGATCTAAGGAATTCAGACAGATATGCTTACTTGTGTTTTTCTCAAGAGACTTTTCCAAGACTAATCGTATCAAGATCAAAAGAGGGTCTTGGCAAGCTTTATGGTCCGTTCACATCTGGACAAGAGAGGAACAATATACAAAGGTTTCTTATCAGATCTTTGAAGTTGAGAACTTGTAATCGTATGCGAAAAAAGGGTTGTCTCAGACATCATATTCGACTTTGTGATGGTCCGTGCATGGGATTGATTACAAAAACCGCATATAATGAAAAGATCAAGGTAGCTAGGTTAATTCTTAGTGGCAAGATTGAAGATGTCATCTCTAGACTGAAGAAAGACATGGAAATACAGTCCCAACATCAGAATTATGAGAAGGCTTTAGAATTCCGGAATCTAATTTCTGCATTAAATTCAATCTCAGAAAAACAAAAAGTTGAGCGCAATAGGAAATATAATGAAGATCTAGTCAATTTTAAAGTTGTGGGTGGTTATGTCTATCTGCTTGTGTTTAAAATTTATAAAGGCACTTTAAATGGTATGCATGAATTTTCATTTCAATATTATGATGATTTTCTGAGGCATTTCTTCATCCTGTATTATAATACACATCCAAAGCCAAAAGAACTTATTGTACCTGGATACAACAAAAGTATATTGGATGAAAGTCAGTGGGATGATTTAAGGTTGTTTTTGAAATCTATTGGGGTCGTGCTTGTTGCTCCAAAGATCGGGGAAAAGAAGAAGTTACTCGAACTAGCTGAGAAAAACATTGATATCGTTTTTTTTGGAGACGTTTCAAAATTAGATGCTTTGCGAATTGCTATCAAGCTAGAGGAAATGCCAATTGTTATTGAGTGCTTTGATATCTCACATCTTTCTGGCACATCGGTCGTAGGTTCAATGGTGCAGTTCAGGAACGCAAAACCTGACAAATCCAATTACAGACGATTCAAGATTCGTTCTGTTGAAGGTATCGATGACTACGCAGCAATAGCAGAGGTCGTAAGACGAAGATATAAGAGATTAATCAGTGAGAATCAAAACCTACCAAATTTAATAATTATTGATGGGGGCAGAGGGCAATTGAATGCTGCCCTAGAAGAGCTAAGAAGGATAGGACTAAGAATACCGATCATCAGCATCGCTAAGCGTGAAGAAGAATTATATCTGCCTGGTCTGAGTATTCCCCTACGTTTGAAGCAGGACAGCAAAGATCTTCTTTTTGTGCGAGAAATCAGGGATGAAGCTCATAGGTTTGCGATAAAGTATAATAGGTTGTTGCGGAAAAAGAATTTATGAGATGAACATTTCCCTTGATATCACTATTTTTTTCTGCTCAGCATAAGTACATGCGAGCCTGCATTGGCCTCAATCAATTCTCTTGGCTGCCATATTACTCTGTCATCTTCTATACTTAATCCCGCTCCTTCCACATCCTTTTCAAAAATATCTCCTTGGACTTTTGAGATTGAATTTGAGATACAGGATTACAAGATGCTGAATATGATACTTAAAGATATGAAAAACCAATTTGGAGACATAATTAAACGAACAGAAATCACATTAATATCTGAACAATTCAAAGGTGAATTAAATATCCTATCCACTGGACACACGTTAATTTTATAATAAATTCTTCTTTCTAATGATTTATGGATTTCAAATTAACATCACCTTTCAAACCTAAAGGGTCACAACCTAATGCAATTGAAAAACTTGTTGATGGACTTAAGACCAGGCAACAGCATCAGACACTATTAGGTGTGACAGGGTCCGGCAAAAGTCTCGATTATAATGAGATGTTATTGATTAGAACCGAAAATAATGAACTACATAAGGTTAAGATAGGGAAATATGTTGACAACAATCTAAATAAACCAAAAAAAAAAGGTCAAACCATATATCAAAAAACACATGGAAACAAAATTTTGTCCTTTAATCCAAAAACAAATGAAATTAGTGAACAGGAAATACAAGAAGTATCCAAACATCGTGAACAGCAAATATTTGAAATAACTTTAGATGACAATTATTCAATAAAAGTTACAAAAGACCATAATTGCTATAAATTGGTTAATTGTAGGATGGAATTATGCACAACATCTAAACTGAAAATTGGAGATTATGTTCCTACATCCAAGGAAATTTTAATAGCTACAAGCAATCCACAGCATATCAATTTACTGGATTCTAATAAAAAAAATAAGGTCAATATTGGTTGCCTTGTTGACAAACATAACAAAAAAAAGATAATTGCATTTCTAAAAAAGAATTATACTGCGTACAATTGGAAATTAAAACAAATAGAAAGAAAAACAAAAGAAAGGGGTTTAACTGTATCTCAGGTTAATCAATTATTGCCTGAATTAGGTCTATCATTAGAGGAAGTAAATAATAAAATAAAAGTCATTACCAAAGGAATCGATGTAACCCCTCCCTTAATAGAAATAAGTCCAAATTTTTTGTATTTTTGCGGTTTATATGTGGCTGAAGGACACAATACTGGTGATTATGTGCTTATTTCCAATTCAAATAAAAAACTGCAAAAAAAATGCATGGCTTTTATTAAATCAATAGGATTAAACTACAAACGAAGAAACAAAAATGATGTGGTCTATTATTCTAAATTAATTGCAAATTTCATGGGCATTTTTGGTTTGAATGCACAAAACAAGAGAATTCCTAATTTCATTTATAACCTTTCCAACCAGCAATTGTCAATCTTTGTCCAAGCAATTTTTGATGGAGATGGATGGGTTGAGAAAAATTCGGTTCACACTTTATCTACCTCTAAACAATTAATATATTCTGTAAAAGAGCTATTGCTAAGATTTGGTATTACGTCAAGAATTAGTATAAAAAAAAACGTATATAATTCAACAATCAAAAAGTATTATCAACTAAACATATCTGGAAGTCATTGCCTTACATTATTTAAGGAAAATATCTCCTTTTCAATAAATGCAAAAAAGAATAAACTTTCAAAGGTAATTAAAAAAAATGCAAATACAAATGTTGACTTGATACCTAATTGCCATTATTTTTTCAAATCAATAAGGATTCAGCATGGTCTCTTTCAGAAAGACATAGCTAAGATATGTTTATGTGCAAGATCACACATATCATTAATAGAATCTGGTAAAAGACAACCATCAAAAGTTATTTTTTCAAGGATTGCCAAATGGCTAATAAGCAAAAATCCAAAACATTACCCTCTTCTGAATTTGTTGAATTTCAATTTTCGTAAGATTATTAAAATTAGAAAAACAAAAAGTACAACTGGTTTCGTATATGATATTTCTGTTAAGGGAAATGAGAATTTTGCAGCTGGAAACGGAAATATTTTTGTTCATAATACTTTTACGATGGCCAATATCATTGCAAGTCTTAACATACCAAGTTTGATACTGGCTCACAATAAAACTCTCGCAGCACAACTTTACTCTGAATTTAAGGATTTCTTTCCTGAAAACCGGGTTGAATACTTTGTATCATACTATGACTATTATCAACCTGAATCATATCTTCCACAAAAGGATCTGTATATTGAGAAAGATTCACAGATTAATCCTAAGATTGAACAGATGAGACTGGCTGCTACTGCTTCAGCACTCTCAAGGAGAGACGTAATCGTTGTCGCTTCTGTTTCCTGTATCTACAATACTGGCAATCCGTCCTATTTCCAGGGTTTGGGTTTTGAGATCAAGTCAGGAGAGACAATGAGACGGAATGATCTCCTCAATAAGCTTGTATCAATCCAGTTTGAACGCAATGATATGGAACTGATGCCTGGTCGATTCAGGGTGAAAGGAGACACTATCGACTTCATCCCGGGATATTTCAATAATATCATCCGGATCGAGATGTTTGGTGACGATATCGAGCGGATTTCGGAGATTGATAAGGTAACTGGCTCTGTCAAGGAGGAGTTAAAGTATTTCTATGTTTATCCAGCCAAGCACTTTGTGATGGGAGATGAGGAGAGAGAAAAGGGTTTGAAGTCGATCCAGAGGGAGCTTGATACCTATTTGCCTAAACTTGATATGATACAGGCACACAGACTGAAGCAGCGGACCATGTATGACATTGAAATGATAAGGGAAACTGGTTCCTGTAAGGGTATTGAGAATTATTCCAGTCACTTTGATGGCCGAAAGTCAGGTGAGAAACCATACTGTTTTATGGATTACCTTCCTAAAGATTTTGTATTTTTTATTGATGAAAGCCATCAGACCATTCCACAGGTCAGAGGAATGTATAATGGCGATAGGGCACGCAAGAAAACTCTGATTGATTATGGTTTTAGGCTGCCATCAGCACTTGATAACAGGCCTTTGATGTTTAATGAATTTGAGAAATATCTGAATAGTGTTGTTTTTGTCAGTGCTACACCAGCTGATTATGAAAAGAAAAAATCAAGTGTTATTGTTGAGCAGATTATCAGACCAACCGGACTGATTGACCCAAATGTTGAGGTAAGAGGTATTAAAGGTCAAGTTGATGATCTTATATCTGAGATTAATTCAACCATTAGGAAGAATAACAGGGTTCTTGTTACCACGCTGACTAAGAAACTTGCAGAAGAACTTACTGAATATTTTGCCGAGCATAGTATTAAGACAAGATATCTCCATTCTGAAATAGATACACTGGAAAGGACGGAGATTATAAGGGAACTGCGACTCGGTGAATTCGATGTTCTGGTAGGTATAAATCTACTTAGAGAAGGATTGGATATTCCTGAGGTTGGTCTTATTGGGATTTTGGATGCAGATAAAGAGGGATTTCTTCGAGATTCAAGAAGTCTTATTCAAATTATCGGAAGAGCTGCAAGAAATACTGAATCACGAGTAATTCTGTACGCTGATAAGATGACTGATTCAATGAAAACAGCTATTTATGAGACTAAGCGTCGTAGGAAGCTGCAACAGGAATACAATAAGAAACATGGTATCACTCCAAAAACAATCCAGAAACCAGTTAAAGAAAAGGTTGTAGATATTAAGGACACAAAACATATTCCTAAAAAAGATATACCCAATATGATTATCGAGTTAGAAAAAGAGATGGCAGATTGCGCTGACAATCTTGATTTTGAAAAAGCTATTATGCTCAGGGATAGGATCAGAAAGATGAAACTCAGATCCTAAAACCTTCAACAAATCTTCTGATTACTGAATACTTGCTCAGATAATTTCGGCCCTTATCGGTTATTTTAATCTTGTCTGCATGTTTGACCAGAAATTTTTCTTCCAGCAACCCATCAACACAAAATCTGCAGTTGTCTTTATTGAAATCCCTTATAGAATATAGGCTTTTAACATCAGATGACCCTGTTTTGTTGATTTTACTTAATATTGCATACATCCTTTCAAGATGACTCTTAGGCTTAACTCCCATAATAACATCAACAGCTTTCTGCATTTCGTAACTAAAAATGTCCTCTGGCCATTTATCAATGAATACATATTTGCTTTGTGCAAGCATAAGTGATTCTGAGAATGGAAGAAAGCCCGCCACATTTACATTGTATTTTGATTCCAATTGTTTTTTAAGAATCTTAGTGTTTATGCTTTTGTGTACCTTATTTAAAAGAACAAAAGCGCGTTTCCTCAATTTGGAAGAGACCTGTGAAGTGATACCCAACCCCTGGTAATCCTGATTATCTGGTCTGACCACATTTATTAGTATGTCTGAGCCAGGGAGTATTGCCAAGAACTCTTCATTCAGTCCAGGGTGTGTGTCAATCAATAGAAAATCAGTCTCAACATTCTCCGCAATCTCTTTAACTGCCTTTGAGAACAGGTTAGCTCTGTTTTTGTCTATGAGTATCTCGGCTATCTCTTTTCTGTCAAGTGAAGCTGGAACAATGCTGAGTCTTCCTTGAGGGAGATTTAAATCCTCGGAGATATCATATACAATATCATCAAGTTCACAGTTTTCAGTGATGTAATCAGTAATAGTATCTTTTACGTTTTCAAGTCCAAATATTGCATGCACACCCGGACTAATAAGATCACCGTCAACAATAACTACCTTATAATCAAATGATGCCAAATATGCAGCTATGTTACTTATAATAGTTGATTTCCCTGTCCCACCTCTAAATGAATTTGTGGTCACAATTTTTGTCATTTGAAACCACCTCGGGTAAGACGGTACACATTATGGCTTACGGCTTTGAAAAAGACTGTGATTATGCCCCAGATGTAATAATGAATTATCTGAAGGTAACTAATCACGAGACTTTCTATGAAAAATAATAGATAAATACCAAGGGCAAGCACAACATATGAAAGGAATGGATCAAACATCTTTTTTGCCTTTCTATGCTTGACATTATACACAATTGCACTCATGATAATAGGAATCATCACGAGATATAAAAGTAAAGGAGATGTAAAACCAAAAACTGTCATCAGCAGTATATTCATTGCAGAGAGGATTGCAGCAGCAATGTACAGGATCGCCCTCTTAATCGGATGTGGTTGTTTAATCCTGTCCTTTTCAAATCTTCTCCATACTAGTGAATATGATATATAAACACCACCCACTATTGCGGTATATAATGTTATTATTGAGAGGACTATCTTAATTATGGGTGTGGATAAATTCATGAACAATGACAAATGATATATGTAATTTGCACCAAAACATATGGTATAATATAGATTTGCTCTACTAAAGTACATCAGTCCTTTATGTAAACTTATTTTATAGAGACTTTTTGTTCTTATGTAAGTCATTAAACAAGATGCTATTATGATTAGGCTGGTCAAAGTCTCAAAAATAAGGGATTGTGGAGTATTCAATCCGGCTAGCATAGTCATTTTTTACCACCTTGCTTTAAACATCCACGTAATCTCATCTTCTTTGGTATGTATTCCAATACCATAGCTGCTGCAAAAATTGACACTAATTTGTCTGATACTTCAGTTATCATTTTTTCAAAAAGTAATGCTAAAAACGGACTATTAGTCATATCAAATATTAATTTGTACGCTGGAGCAGATCCTTCATAAGATGTTGTTAGATCAAAAAAGACGAAATGAATTAAGATCACTACTATTGCGTTTGTTACACCTATTACAACACCTGCCAAAATCAATTTGACTGGATTACCAAGGTTAATCCATCCTCCTCTGTACAAAATACAGGTTATTATTGCAATCCACACGCTGGATAAGCAAAATATCCACCATTCAAAAGGCCATACTGTAAGTGCCATGATCAAATTATATAGGACGCCACCAGCAATTCCAACAGGTAAACCTGCAACTAATACTCCTAAGGAGGTAGCCCAAGTATCCAGAAAGAAAGGTATTTTCAGAGAATATGCAAATAATCCTGTGAGATAATTTAAAATCACTATTAAAGGAATCATTACTATGAAAACCGTTCGTTTCCCTGTTGTAGTACTCCAGTAACTTCTCATTTTTCAAGTACGCTAGACCCATAATTAGTATGGACTTTTTTCGCCCGGGGTTTCTGTTTTGATCCTTTAACTTTTCTTATGAACATGTAAACTAAAATAACTGCTATCACTACAACCCCTGCTATTACTAATGGCCATGGATTGTCAGGTTTTGAATTAGTTACACTCACAGGAATTTTTTTACTGTAGGTTAAGACATCATTGTTGACAACGTTTTTAATCTCGATATCAAGATAATATTCTTGAAGATTAGCATCATCATCTACATCAAATACAAAGGTTCCCTGTCCTTCTTCTCCAGGTCCAAGAGATGGTGCAATGAAATCAGATGATTCCATAAATCTGAAAGGCTGTTCAGTCTTCCCATATACTTTGATTCTCACAGCTTCTCCTTCCTCATTTCCAATATTCTTGACTGTGATTCTCAGACTTACATCATCATCACCAGCTGTTAATACAGAAGGGAAAAGTTCTACAGATGAGATATTATATAGGGGAACAGGTTTAATCGCGATGTCCAAAGGGATTTTCTTTTCCTCAAATAGATAGTCATCTTCTTCCAGGTCCGGTTTGTATTTATAGCTTACTGTAACATATGCTTTATGAACTCCCGGTTCAACACTTTCGGAAATATCTAGATAGAATGTTGCTGTGCTCATGCTGTCTGCCTCGATATTCCCTAAAAGTGATGTTCCAGAATAACTCTCAGACAAAGTTATTCCATCTGAGAGACCTGTAATCTCAGCTTTCACTCCCTGGGCATTCCCATCTCCTAGATTTTGAAGCACTACATCAAGTTTAACGTCTTCATCTCCAGGTTTAATACGGCTTGGGTCTGATTCAATATCGCCAATAGCAAGGTTAACATCTTTTAGATCTTTTTCTGTCACTTCTATTGATAAATCAGTTTTCGAAGCTGCAGAAGCCCCCTTCTTTATTCGTGCCTCAATATTATGTGTTCCCTCAAAAGCATCAGAATTGACAATCATTCTGTATTGAACAGTCTGTGAACTTCTTCCTGCGAGCACTCCAATATTTTTAAGTGCATTTTCACCAGTAGTCAGCCTCAGGCTGTCTTTTGGGATAATTTCCAAAGTTATGTCACTGACTGCATCATCACCACTGTTCTGTATTTTAAACCATACATTAACTGCTTTTCCTGCTTCTGCAGGTTTTGGATCATAGTCATTGACAGAAACGTCGATAGCGTATGCTGTACTAATACTCAAGATTGCCATAAGCAATATACAAATAATTTTGTTGGTCATTTTTTATCACCGTTTTTATATTTTATCACCAGCACTGCTGGTACAATAACAATACATGCAAAGAATGTGGCACCTATACCTAATGCCAGTGTCCACCCAAGCCTCATTGTATTGACTAGCGTAGCAAACGATAAAGCCATAAATCCTACAACAGTAGTAATTGTTGTCACAGATATGGCCTGGCCTGTACTCATCAAAGCTCTTGGTACAGCGTCTTCAAGATTTTTATGTTCTTCCATCTTCTCCTTAATGCTATGCATGAGATGGATGCTAAAATCAATTCCCATACCCATCAGGATAGCAAGCATACCTGTCGTGAGGACAGTAAAAGGGAGGTCAATATAACCCATCATTCCTACGGTCCATATAATTGCAAAAACAATAGGGATGAATGCTAATAATCCATTTACAATTGATTTGTAAAATAATGAAGCTATTAGTATCACCAATAGGAATCCGATTGTAGTTGTCAACATCGTATCGTTGCCCATTGTCTGTTCGAATTCTATGTCTTCAGGGATAGATCCCTGTGGAATAATTTGTACTTCTTTTGGAAAATTAATTCCCTCAACCTCTTTTAATAATTCATAATAATCGTCTCTGTCAATAAGATCAAAATTAAGCGTATATTTTGCTATGCTGTAATCATCGTTGAAATTTCCCCTGATATCTGCATTCTCTGATATTATATTGACTATTTCATGTTCATCCTGAGGCACTCTTCCATTATTGTATCGTCTTATAAGCGATGTAGGTGAATCAACTGAATCCACCCAGGTCAGATCAGTAATTACGGAGTCTAATGAATCCATAGGACCGATAACACGAGGATCACGGAGGTCATGTACTGCGAATTCATCATATACTCCCACTGTACTACCTTCGAGCACAAATAGCAAATTCATAGAAGAGGTTCCACCAAAATTATATCCGACATCATTTAAACCTTCTACAATATCATCTCCTTCTGGAACCCAGTTCTCACCATCAGTATCCAGATAGACCAAAGTAAATCCTGGGATAACAAGAACAGTAAATATTACAGCACCAATAAGAACCCTCACGGGAGCTTTGACCTGAACAGCTGCGATGTATGATAAAAATGAATCAATGAAACTTTTTTTCTTTGACTGTCCCTTTCTTGAATTCCCACCTAGCTTGAAAAGTGTCTCATCAAGTTTTGAGTAAATGAATTTTCTTTGAAGCCTCATTAATGGTGGAAGTATTGTTATAGATATGATAAATGCAAAAGCAACTCCATAAGAAAGCACGGTACCCTGAACCTGTGAATTGGGTGAAACACCTAAAAGCATCGCAAGAAACCCAGCCAAGGTAGTCATTACTGACGCAAATAGCGCTGTACCTATTCCCTTAACAGTATCCTTTGTTGCATCTTCATGGCCATTTTTAATATTTTCGTGATATCTATGAGTTAGATGGATAGCATAGTCCACACTTATACCTATAATCATAGCTCCAACACTTGCCGTCATAACTGTTATTCTTATATCATTGAGGTACATTGTTCCAGCTAACCACACTAATGTTAAAGTGGTAGGAATTATGCTGAAAAGGGCAATTTTCCAAGACCTAAAGTAAATCCAGAGTACAACAAATACTCCTACTAACGCCATGACTATTGTCCTAAGATTATCATTAATTAAGTAATTTAATATCCTGTTCATAAGAACAGGCATACCGGTAAGCTGCGCTGTTACACCCATGGGAAAGGGAGTCTGTTCAATCTTTTCCCTGACATTGTCCTCAATTAGCTGGACATATCCTGGAGTGTCTTGCACACTCACAGAAATCATGACATTCTGGTAAATAAAATCCTTACTTAGAAATCTGGGGAGATAAGTACTCTTTATTTCTTCAGGCATGTTGTCAATCATCTGTTTTGACTCTTCAAGTGTTGCAGGTAATCTGCCATAAATCATGTAAAAAAGGTCAGAAAGAGAAAATGCTGATGCCACAAATGTTTCTGATTTAAGACTATTTGTCAAATCAGCTGTAGCTTTGATCACATCTGGATGCCTAATGTCCTGTATTCTGGTCTTGTCGTCTGTTTCTGCATTTACCTTCATAAGAACAAACATAACATCTGTTCCGCCAAATTCGGTATCAATAAGCCGCTTGAGCATTTGAGCTTGAGAATCATCTCTAAACATGACATCAAAACTCGAATCAGTCTCCAATCTAAGAGCATAATATCCAAAGAAAAGGGATACTGTAAGGACTAATAATATTATTAAAACTGGATATTTTTTCTGTATGTCTCCAAATTTCGCCAATATTTGCTCCAACATGGCAGAATGGGTTCCAATTTAGGTTATAAAAGTTATGGATTTGGAGGAAATAAAGATTCAAAAAAGCCATTTTTCAGGCAATAAACCGCATTGTCACATATTTTTTAGGATAGTTAAAAATCTTTGTCTGTGTGATACATCGATACTAAATCCACCAGCCTTTTCGTGGCCGCCTCCAAGCCATCCATCAAATTGATCCTGGAACCCTTCAAGATATTTACCAGCATCAAAATCCAGACAGTCAGGTACTCTCAAACTGCCGATCAGTTGATTGTTATAATTATTGATGATCAATATAGGCTTATCTTTGACATGTCTGGCACAAAGGACCCCCTGTACATTGTTTTCGCATTCGATCTCAGCATATTGCACTTCACCATTCTCTTTTATATCCAATGGCATATCATAAAGTCTCCTAAGTTGACTTTTATAGCTGTTAAGTTTCCTTGCAATGACGTGTTTACCAGTTACTATTGGTGTATAATCCGTGACGGATTTACATAATTCCAGAGGCAAATCACCACTCCATTTGGCTCTTTTTCCAACATTCATAAGCGATACATATCTCTGAATTTCAAAATATCCCCCGCCCCATCTCGATTCTCTGTAAACCATCATATCCGGCATCATTTCCTGAGCTAGATAATACAGATCTAGTGGGATGTCTTCTGCTTTTCCACCGTCTCCAAAGAAACCTACCAATGTTAAAAAAACATTGTAAGGGTCGAGCATTCGCTCCTTAAAATTGTTCCATATTGTCAGAGTACAGGATTGAGAATTAACATCATGAAGTGCAATCGCATATTTTGAAGGATCTTCATTAGGATGGTGGTCAATATATATTGTCTTATCATTACCAAGATCATCTGATGGTTGAATATCTGTGCATATAACGTAATCAATATCATGTAATTCTTGATTCAATGCATTCTGCATATCCGATGGTGTGATTTCAAAGGTCAGTCCTTTTGATATAGTGTTAACGGTTTTAGCGTGTTTTTTAATCATATGATATATAATTGCACCGCTTGTAACTCCATCAGCATCCCAGTGTGTTCCTAGAAAGACGTTTTTGTCGGATATAGTATTTATTAAGGTATCGTAAAAATTCATGTTACAAAGTAAAAATATTATTTATTTAAAGATATTTATTAAATGTCCTGTGGATCCATATGTATTGGATGACTGCATTTGTGTGAATGTATGAGTCATATTTGTATAAATTTTTATTATTCATGTGATTTATCTGAAACATGGACCTAAAAATATTGAAATTTTAAAATGATATTGGGGGTAATATTAATTGAGTAAAAGGGCTATTATTGTGGGCATTGACCCTGGCACAACGACAGGAATAGCAGTCCTTTCTGCAGATGGGACCATTTTGTCATTGATGTCGTCGAAGGATCTTGGGATATCAAAGATAATCCAATTTGTTCTAGAACATGGGGTTCCGATAATTGTGGCGTGTGATAAGAAAAAGATGCCTTATGTAGTCGACAAAGTGTCTGCTTCTTTGGGTGCGAAAAGATACTGTCCGGAAAACGATCTTTCTGTTCTTGAGAAGAAGAGCATCACTTCTTATATTAAATATGATGGGGATCATGAACGGGATGCGCTAGCTGGTGCTCTTTATGCTCATAAACAATATGAGCATTTGATTCTAAAGATTATGAATACAGCTGATAAATATCTTGATGGATTATTTACGAGCAAAAGTCCTGATAGAAGGGAATCAGTTGAAATAATAAATAGAAAGACCGAAGATATTAAGATTTCAGTCATGCAAGAAGTTATTATCAATGAAACTGCTATAAGTACTGCTTATAAGAAAATTGTGTCCTATTATGCATCTATTGATTCATCTAATGATAAAAGTATATTGGAAAATGTTAAAATTGACAGTAAAGATAATATTATTAGGTTCTCAGCTGAAAGGATAACTGAACTTAAGAGAATCAATAGTACTTTGGAGAAAAAGTGCATTAGACTTAGTAAGAACAATGAGAAGTTAAAAGATAAGATCAAGGATATTCAGACACGCGGTTTGGATAATTTTTTGAAGAATATTGAGAATAAGGCTGCGCAAAAATATAAATCTGTTAAGAAAAACTTAAAGACTGCACAAGATAAGTGTGATAATCTTGATCGAACTAACAAGATTCTAAAAACAGGAGTGCAGAGTCTTTTGGGATATCTCGACCTTAAGAAATGCATTGTTGTCAGGAAAAACACTTTTGAAGGAGATTATGTGTTTTTTTCCAGGCCGGAAAGCATAAAACCCCAGCGGCTTCAGGGTAAAAAATTGATAACAGTACATGAAATCAGAAAATTGTCGACAAAATTGCCTCAAGTGTTAAAATCTAGTATAAAAATAATCTATGAAGATGATAGATATTTAATATTCAGGACACCCGTTGAAAAGGCTAAGGATATTTTTAGAAGAGTAATGAGAGATTATGAAAAATCATAATGGATTTAGTGTATCCAAATTTTTTCGCATTCCAGATTTAACATTCAATAAATAGAGCGTTTATATTCAAGCCCAGTGTGCTTTTCGTTGTGTCCTGTTTTATTTATTCTATCCTTTTTAGGCTGTTCCAAATAAATTTTATACATTAGATTATCAGATATATCTGTCCTTTGTGCAAGATACCCTCTACTTTATCGGTTTTATGGAATAATTTTTGATTTATCGGTTTCTCATTCTGATATGTTTCAGGATGTATCACATATAATTCCGGCCGTTCCTGTATAATTTCAAGATCAAATTTTGTCAGAACAGGACAATTTTCCTCATAAGATGCCACAGCAGTTTTTCCAGTATCAAGATATACCCCTTTTACCTTCTCCTGGCTAAATCCTTTGACTTGGAATGGCCTGTCATCGACGATGATTACATCTCCAACCATGAAGTGAGGTGGCTTATATAATATATTTGTCCTGTAGACTTCTTTTGATGTTTGCCGATTTCTTGTGAATAATTTGGCTGATTTCTTCACAATTCCTCCAAATTTCTGTTTTAATTCCTTTGAGAGGGCCAGCATAAAGCTCGAAGAATTGAAATAATAGTCTATTCCTGTACTAATCTGTGTTGTCTTGACTATCTTAATTCCTTTAATATTATTGTCAAGTGCTCTTTGTTCTATATAATCTTTAATTTCTGGACATTTATTACAATCCCTGTATTGAAAGATTCCTTCATAATAAGTCTTATTAAGCAGTTTTTTACATACTGAACATTCCGTAAATTTAACTGGTATGCTCATATCGCTGTGAAACTGACTGATTTTATTTTTGATTTTTTTAGATATTTGTGCTTCAATATTAATATTGGTATTGAGACCTGGGCCTTTTTTGTAAGGAGATTTAATCTTCACTTGGTCTGAACCAGTCCCTTTACAGAGAGCTTCCTCAATGCTTTCTTTTTTTGTCCAATTATTATTATCAAGAAGCGAAAAACAATGTGGACAGATTGTCAATGTGTTTATAGCTATCTCAATCCCATCATCATAGCAATTCTTGCATATCCCTTTGGATACTTCTCCACATATCGGACATCTAGCCATATGAGGGGTTAAGATTGATTTACATATAAATGTTATGAATAACGACAGTGTTACTTAATCGGCAGATTAATATATGGAAGCTTTTTTTAGTTATTCTTAGAGGTGAAAATATGTTTTATTGTAAGCACTGTAAAACAAATTCTGCCGTAAAAGCTGGTTTACGGAAAAACAAAGTTGGGTTT
>JAIPIC010000083.1 GCA_021734865.1 Candidatus Woesearchaeota archaeon
TCGTCGAAAGACGACTGAACCTCGACCCAAACAACCCAGATGTCGATAATGACGGCCTAACAGACAGTGATGAACTATTAGTCTACGGCACAAACCCGCTAAACGCTAATTCAGGAGCGATGATAAATGGTTCTGTCCCGTTAGACAGTACATACATAGCATTGATGAAATCATTGTTTGAGGAATACACAAAAACCCTAAACCCAATAGTCCAGAATATAGACACGAGAAACATTCCTCTCTTTGAATACATGCATTTCTCAGACTCAGATGCAGATGGGCTCTCTGACTTTGTCGAGATCACGAACGGGCTTGATCCCAACGATCCAGACATGGACAGCGATGGTTATAAGGACGGCTATGAGATTGCAATCTCAGGCACAAATCCACGAGAAGCAGACACTGATATTGATGGATTAAAAGACAGTCTTGATCTTGATCCACTCATCAACCAGGAAGCACTGTTACACATGCTTCCGGTCATAGGAGATAATTATATAACAATAATAGCTGATAAAGATGAATCCTTCCAGCTGGATGTTAATCCAGAGGATCTATATGTCAATTCAAACGATTCGATACAGATCCTAATGGGTAACGAACAGACCAAATTCCAATTTAATATGTCAGGAAAAGATTCCTCGCTCCATATGTTGAGAACACCAGATGGGTATTCTTTTGAAATAAGGGAAACAACACTCAGGACATCTGGTCTTGAATTCGTCGAAGCCTCTAACCTGACAATAGTCAATGTATCGATGGAATATGATGTTGAATGCCTTTCACTTGCACCTATTGGCAGGTATACCTGGGAAGGCGATTTTGCAAATGAGGCTTTCTCAGTCTATGTCCACAATCTTACATATTCGTTCTGCATCCAGAAATCGCCAGACCAGTTCTTCAACCTTCAACTCACAGACTGTTCGCAATGCGGACTTTACAGTTTTGCATTCAAACAGGTTTTTACTCGGGCGATGTTTGAATTCGAAAAGAAGATGGAAAAATTTGATTACTTTTCTGATGCAATAACATCAAAGGGCCGCTACAACACATATAATTTCAGTCTTGATCCTAAGTTTAATATTGTCACAGAAGGCAATTATGATAATTTTATCAGGCGGGATTCAATTATCCATTCATCATTCTTTAAGATCCACAACTATGATGAGATGTTTTTTGAACTGCTTACGGCACCCATTATAGGGCAATTCATACAACTTTTGTCAATTGATGGTGCAAACATAACAGCAACTCACAATGTCATGACTGTTACCTACAATGATGAACGATTGATAATAGTCGGGGAAGATACTCCTGAGCAAGACGAAGTTCTTGCAAGGATGAGGTCATTTAGATGACATCAAATAAACGTACCTGGAATCGTCATGGGGCAGTGTCATATTACATTATTTTAGGAATTGTCATACTCTTTGTCGCGATGTTTCTAGTTTTCACAAACAGTACACTTATGGAAGGATTTGCAAAGTTGCTCAATATCGATACAAAACCATCACACAATTATGTGCAAGAATGTATCACTGATAGGGCTAAAGATGGGCTGCGGCTGTTTGCAACTCATGGAAGCACTATCACAGATCCGATGATCTTCCTTGAAGATCAAGGGACCAAGATTAAATACTATTCATCCAGCGACCAATATCCGACAATGGACAAAGTCAAGGAAGAGTATCAGAAATATCTGTCAGAATACCTACCTGTCTGTATAAGGAGGTATAATAACTTATCAATAAACAAGCTTGCAATGGACACATATTCTATCGATGTGTTCTTCGGACTTGATGAGACGCATATCGAATTGAGAAATATATTTAACCAAGAAGAAGGAACTGTAAACAAGAAAGCACCAGATATCTCAATTGAGCTTCCTGTAAGGTATATGGTAGTACATAATATCGCCGCTGCAATCAAGGAAAGCCGCGAAACATCTGGTTATACAGAGTACATAAGGCAATTAAAAGATTATAATGGAATCAATGTGACCTGGACCCGGCTTGATGGTTATGATCTCTATCTTATTGAGGACAGTAAGTCAGAGATTAACGATGAGGTCTTCAAATACACATTACTGATAAAATAGGGAGATTATGATGAAATTTTTTGAAAAAACGGATACTTTGCTGTTATTTAACACTACTGTGGCGCGAAGAGAGAGAAATATTGAATATTTCCTTGGTAAAAATCTTGAAGCACTGTTCTTGATTGTAAGAAAAACAAAAACTGGTTTTTCCACCAAGGTTTATACTGCAGGATTTGAGACAACACGTATAAAGGGTTCTCATGCCATAACTGATTTATGGAATCAGCTTGCAAAAGAGCTTTCACATGACAAGATAATTGGGATAAACAAGGCATTTATTTCTATTAATGAATTTAACCGGCTGAAACGAAAACTATCAAAAAAATTTGTGGATGTATCAAAGGATCTTGTTGCAACTAGACTTAAGAAATCTGCTGCAGAAATAAAGAAGATCCAGACTGTATGTAGGATTACAGATAAAATATTAGAAAACATCGTCTCTGATTTTAAATTCCGCTCTGAGTTAGAAATCCAGCAACACATATATCTTAAGGCAAGGGAATATGGGTGCACACTGGCTTTCTCACCAATAGTCGCAAATAGAGATCACGCTGCACTCCCACATCACCAACCAGACACAAAAAAACTCAAAAAAGGATTCTTATTGCTTGATTTTGGCGTACGGAAAGATGGATACTGTTCTGATATAACAAGGACCTTTTACATTGGCAATCCATCAAAACAAGAACTTGACGATTATCTAAAAGTGCTGGAAGTGCAAAAGAAATGCATATCCGCAGTCAAGTTAGGTGTATCATGTGCTCAATTGGATGGGATTGCACGCAGTCGACTTGGAAATCAATTTATACATTCCCTTGGCCACGGAATTGGTATCGAAGTCCATGAAGGGCCAGCTCTGAGTGAGAAATCAAAAAATATTGTTGAGCTTGGCTCAGTTTTTACGATCGAACCAGGAATATACCGGAAGGGCAAATGGGGAATCAGGATAGAAGATGACATTGCGGTCACAACAAGCGGTGTTAAAGTATTGACAAAGTTTTCAAAAAACCTCATAATGCTCAAACCATCATGGTGATAAGGTACTTTTCTTGAATATTTAACCGTCAAATATATAAGTCAGCCTTAAATGGTTAATCATATGGTATTAGAAGCTATTTTTTCATCACCTTTTGGCTGCCTATTGGTTTTTGCCGCTGCTCTGGCACTACTTATCAAATCATCTGACTTTTTTATAGATAATGCAGAGAAGCTTGGCGCAATGCTTGGTGTGCCGCCTTTCATCTTGGGTATAACAGTGGTTAGTCTGGGTACAAGCCTGCCGGAGCTTGCCACATCATTAATTGCAGTATTTAAAGGTGAAACCGAATTTGTTATCGGTAATGTTATAGGTTCTAATATTGCCAATATCCTGCTAATCGTCGGGATAATTGCTATACTCACAAAAAAGATCAAAGTAGAGTGGGACATTATTAAGATTGATCTTCCTCTGCTGCTTGGTTCAGCAATCCTGCTTGGAACAATGCTCATGGACAGGCAGATAAATACTATCGAAGGGATCATACTTATGTTGGGTTTTTTGGTATATATTCGATATGCATTCACCGCAAGGCATAAAGGTATAAAAATTAAGAAAACCAAGTTCAAACACAGTGTGTATATTTACCTCGCACTCGCTGCTGCGGGAGTCTATTTTGGCGCAGAATATACAATTGAGTCAATCATCGCTGCAACAAAATTGCCATTTATGCAATCCATTGGAATCGATATGTCGATTATTGCTCTTAGTGCAGTCGCCATTGGCACAAGCCTGCCTGAGCTAACCGTAAGCCTTGCAGCAGCTCGTAAGGGCAATTATGAGGTCGCACTTGGCAATGTTTTAGGTTCAAATATCTTCAATACATTCTTTGTAGTGGGGATTCCTTCATTGTTTGGTGTGCTCCATGTATCAGAGATCACATATACATTAGCACTTCCAGTCATGCTTGGAGCGACACTCCTTTATATCATATCAACTTTAGACAGGGAAGTTTCAAATTATGAGGGGGCAATGTTCCTGTTATTTTACGCTTATTTCATTGTTAAGCTGTTTGGCATAGTCTAAATACACCTTATTAATTAGACAAAAATATCAAAAGAGGGATAAAATGAAGTACAATATCGCAAGTTACAAAAAATCAGTCGAATACTACAAAAACGAGATTAACAAAGTTAAGAATGTCAGCAATATCCTTGTCGTAATTGAATATCTGAACAAGAAGGCTTACATGTCAGTGGCCGCACTGTCTGCTGCTGCAAGTGAACTAAAGAAAGACGTATTTGTTTATGTCAGACAAAAAAACAGCCTTATGCTAGAAGTGCTTTTTGACACATATGGTGCATACAACCAAAAAGTCCCTGAACTCATGGACTTCATAAAGACGGCAAATAAGAAGATAACCGATGGCATAGATAACTTATTTACTCCTCCTGAGCTCATACTTTACTCAAAGCGAGATTACTGGGAGACTAACGTCGACAGCAAATGGGAATACAAAGCCCAATGGTATAAACTCGAAAAATACGCTCTTTTGAAGCGCACAGCCAAAGTCATTTGGGATCAGGTAATGGATCTAAAAAAGAAAGAAAATGTCAGTGTGGGTTTTGAACTCCTGCCCAGCATCAAAAGCCTTGAACTTCCGCTGAAGGATTATCTTGACTCCTATTTCATATCAATGGCAATGGCAGAGACTGCCTACAATCATACTGGAAAAGTAACCATGTCAGCAACTTCCCCAAAACCTTCAATGAGGGTGAGATCTGAGAAGATCTCTGAACTATTGGGAATACTCAAGGGCTGTGAATATTCAAAAGATATCAATGAGCCTGTCTTTAAGAAGTTCAAGAAAGTTTCGGGGTTATTGAATATTGATAAGCTTAAACAGGCAAGCGCAGTATTCGGACTTAAAGCTAAAGGATACCCTGGACGACAGCTGTTTGGTGAGATGATCGGGTTCCCTTCACCAAATAGAAAAACTCGCTGGCAAAGCGCAGGTCAGATGTATCTGAAACTTGACTTCTACCCACAGACAAAGCATGACAACCGTAAACCACAAGCTAGAATCTGCTTTACTGAGACTCTGCCAATTGATATCTTCATCAAGACTAACAACGTTGACTGGTTCAAGTTAGCAAAAAGGAACGAAAAAATTGCAAGAATCATGACTGCTTGTGATTATGTCGATGTCAAAGGCAAGCCGGTAGTTGGAGGAAAAACAGATTTCAGAGTATATCTTAAAAAACCTGATGGCACTCAGAGATGGGCCAGACCAAGTGATTATGAGACAAGGAACCTTATCAATAAGACTTACAAAAAGAAGACCGGCATAATGGCAGGCACTATGGCAAATCTCCCAGGAGGAGAGACTTTTGTTACTCCGCAAAAAGTCGTTGGCTCAATTGTCGGCGATGTAGTCATGAGCATTGACAGGTCATACAGGATAAAAAACAGCGATCCTGTAGTTTTATCTGTTGACGGAGAATACAAAGTCAAGTCAATGCCAAAAGATGTCAAGAAAGCTTTCAATAATCAGACAAAAGATGCATGGAACCGCCTACTTGAGATGGAAAAAGCAAAAGCGCTTCCAAAACCACTGATTAATATGAAAAAGAAGAACTTCAAGTTGATTGGTGAATTTGCAGTAAACACAAATCCTACAGCTGAACTTTGCGACTACTTGATCGTCAATGAAAAGATCGCCGGCATGATACATGTTGCGCTTGGGTCTGGTTTTGAGCCCGACAGATCTACTGAATACCACAATGACATTGTAATAAATGCTCCCAGACAAAAACTTGATATCTATGGTGTAGACAAAAAAGGGAACCAAAAATGGATACTCAAGAAGGGTAAATTTGTTGTGTGATTATAACACAATAAAACTCATAATGTGATTGTCAAAAACACGCGGTAAAGTCAACTTAAGTGGTTAAATGGTTCTTCTTTGTAAAAAGCAAAATTTACGTCCAAATTCATCGACGGAGAAACCCAACGATGAATCCTTTTTGCAAAGAAGAATTTACTGTAAATAGAGTAATTTACAGTCCCAAAATCTGCTTTGCATATATTTTTTACCCAAACCCACGTTAGTTGACTTTACCAAAACACACAAAGATTTATATATAAAAGTGTGTGTTATAGTATCACTCCATTTTATGGAGGAAAAAGGGGGATTAGATGAAAACAATAATTCGTGATGCTATCCATAGGATTAAAGGGAAACCTCATAAATCAAAGGTTGATCCTTTTCACTTGAAAGATGGCTCAAAAATTCATGATATTGATGATTTCTTCATGATAATCAAGAATCTTCCTGACGACATATTCTATCACCATGTAAACCAAGAAAGAAATGATTTTGTAACTTGGATTAGGCAATCACTTAACATGCCGGAGCTTGCAGACAAACTTAAGCATATTCACAATAAAGAAGATTTTCTCAAAAGGATTGACGACCAGGATGTTAGGATGATCTCAGAAAAAGAAAGCCTCCATGAACTCGTCGAAGAACTTAGTAAGACCATAAACGAAAAAGAAGATAATCTTAGAAGAAAAGAAGCCGAACTTGAATCCGTCCTAGAAGAACTCAAAACTGTTAAACCAAGACTATTTGATGAAAAGGATTTTAACAATGTCAGTGCAATTAGAGAAATACAAAGCGAAATCCTAACAGGGCGTCGATGTATTGAAACAGACGATATCGACCAAGCCATTGAAAGTTACAAGAAGATTGTACCACTGTATAATTCCCTGCTTCTAAAAGACCGTGTTAAAGTCCACCAAAGAATAGGGCTGTTCATCGGCGAGATCAAGAACAAGATTCAAGGTCTGTGATTATATCCCTAGTATTCATCAGGGTATAGATTACAAAACAAATAACAAAAATTGCCGTTCGCCCTGACCCCAAGCTAAAGCATGGGGTACAATAAAAATGTAAAGCATTTTTGTGTACAAGAAAAGCTTTGCTTTTCTCCGTATTAAAGGGCTCACAATCCATAGGCAATTTTTGGTA
>JAIPIC010000013.1 GCA_021734865.1 Candidatus Woesearchaeota archaeon
CTCTTTGTCTTTTCGACAACTATATTAATGTCAACATCATAGGTTTTCATGGTTGGGTTCTCCCCACCCCCTCAATTGTTATGGTTAATAATTAGGAGTGGGGAAGCCCACTTAAATTTTTAACTTGCAAACGAGCCGATCAGGGGAAATATTAATAAGTAAGAGGGAGTTTAGATGTTTGATGGTATTCAAAATTTCTGTAGATGAAAAATTATGTATTGGTTGTGGAGCCTGTGAGCAGGTCTGCGACAATTTTAGGATGAAGAACGGCCTTTCTGAGCCCGTTAAGAAGACAGTTGATGAACTTGGTTGCAATGAAAAAGCTAAGGATGTCTGTCCAGTCGATGCTATATTGATTGAAGAAAACTGATCCGATTCTTAGATTATTAAATTTTAAAAAGAAAAGGTGACAGCTTCCTGGGCTTCCCGCACAAAGTGCAGTACAACTCAGAACGGAGGGTTGCTTGACTTCCGTGTTCGGAATGGGTACGGGTAGACCAACCCCCTATGGCCGTCTAGTAAGTAGGTAGTCAATTTTTCATATATAAAGCTTTGCTTTTTTCACGTCATCAGCCTTATGAACGTGAAATTCTTTTATGCTAGAAATATAAGCCTGCAAAAGCCCGCGTTCTGCCAATCTTGGGAAAACATCCACTTCAAGACTTGATTCATAGTATTCAAATATCTCTGGTTCTGAGACGAAGATGGGGGAGAATACAAGATACACATCAGATTTTCGGGGTTTTTGCATAAAATTGATTATTTTTGTTCCTTCTATTTCGACAATCCCTTTTTCGGAAGGAGTGGAGCTTGTTGTAACCATCAAGGTAGTCATGGGTCTTCGTTTCATGTGGCTGTTCCACAACTCATCAATCCTGACTTTATTGAAGATTAGATCACCATATACACAAAGGAAAGTCGTCTTAATCTTACCACGAAGCAGGTGAAGGGTCTGTGCAGTTCCTCTGGATGTTTTTTCTTCGATATAGTTTACATTGACTCCTAAAGCAGAACCATCTTTTAATATCTCAAAGGCTTTTGTGAGGAGCCTATTCCTTGCGACAATATAAATATTTTTGAATCCCCCCTCATGAAGTTTTCGTATCTGCTCTCCTATGACCGTAGATTTGCCAAGCTTGGCTGTCATACGATATTCACGTGTTCCTTTCAGGACTGTGTCAGATGAGCCCCCCGCAAGGATAACTGCAGTCCTGTTTTCACCCAGCGCGTTCTGAACAAGATACTCTATTGCTTGCGACCTGTTTCGAATGTATATGTTATCTACTATCTCATCAATAGCCTGAATCAGTCTATCCGAAATTGTAATACTAATCTTTTGTTTCATAATATGTGGAGAAGTAGGATATATTATAAATATTGTGCATAAAGTAGGACATGGGTAGGATGAATATAAATAGGATCCACCCATAATATATTGAACATCGATTTCATTGGGTTGTTCACTATCAGAAAAGCGTATCAAGGAAAACATTTATAAACATCGGAGAGCTTATTCGACATTATGGATATGGAGATATTTTTTGGACTAGGTGCCTTAGTGGTATTTGGATATTTGTATTACATTATTAACAATAAACCATCTGAGAGTCAAACCTCAAATGTACATTCACATGTTGAAGACGAAATCGATACAATATTGAATTCTGACAAATATAAGGTTAAGGGTCGATTTGAAGAATGAACTGTAATGAATGCGGCAAAGAATCGATGTGGTTGGAAAGTGTTGGTAGAAATCTTATCTGCCATAAATGCCTAAGTAAAAACAAACTAATTGGTCAATTAGTAAGAACACACATTGATTCGTTCCATCATCTTGTCAAGAAATCTAAAATTACAAGTTATGACAAGCTTATGAAGCTTGATAAGAGCGACATCCTAAAACATGTCAAACTTGGAAGGGTACTTAACACATGAAAGCTGTCTCGCTTGTCTCAAGCGGAATCGATTCTCCAGTTGCAACATACCTTATGATAAAAAAAGGATTTGATATTCTACCATTATATTTCTCAACCGACCACATTGAGGCGGTTGGCGTACTTGAGCTAATGAAAAAAATTGGACTTAAATCTTTGACTTATATAGATTTCAGTCAAGTTCAGGAAGACCTCAACAAATGCGACAATAGGTACAGATGTGTTCTCTGCAAGAGGATGATGTACAGGATTGCGGATAAGTTAAAGATAAAAAACAGATCTAATGTATTGGTAACCGGTGAAAACCTCGCGCAAGTTGCCAGCCAGACCCTTCACAATATGCATGCCATCAGTGAATCAATTAATACGGATGTAATCAGACCACTTCTTTGTTATGATAAGAAAGATATCATAGATATCGCTCGGAAGATTGGGACATATGACATTTCTGTCAAATACAATAAAGACTGTAGTTTTGTCCCAAGAAACCCAGCAACAAAAACAAGAATTGATGCTATCCATAAGGAAGAAGAAAAGTTAGATATAAAACAGCTTGTGCAAAGTAGTATTTTAAAAATATCTGTTCTGGATTAAATTGAAAGTATGAACACTGAGAACATGAATAAGAGTTAGAACAGTATTTTAAACAGTACATAATTAAGATATATTTATAAGGCAATAGTAGGTATTATTTTTTATCAAGAGATTTAGATGAGGATGATGTATGTTTCAATACGACCATAAGGACAAAAATTTATTTGTTATCCTGCTCCTACTCTTTATTATAACGGAAGTTGTTGACGATATTTTTGATCATCTTCTGGGGAATTCGGTATTACATTCAATACTCCAATTGTTACTATTTTTATTATTGTTATTCATTGTAACAAGAACGTTATTTGGTCATTATAAAAAAAGAGTAAAAACACTTATCCCAGAAGATTTAATGATGATACTTGTTATTATCAAAAAAGAAAATATGAAAGGAGTAATAATAAATCAGTCAACACTTAGAAAAATATTGGATATTACAAAACCCACACTGAAAAAGAGGATCGATACACTACTTGAAATGAACTATCTGGAAATAAAACAACGAGGGAATAACAAATATCTGCAGTTAACAAGCACTGGCCATACGTTAGTTAAATAAATTCCCCTTTTTTTACCTTGTTTTACCCTCTTTTTTATCTCTCTTTTATATAACCACGCACCATACAAGCGGTATGCAGAAAACGTTCTTTGTATTATGAGTTTGATGATACCTTGAGCAACATTATTTGCACAAATCTCAACCATATAGAACACCAATAGGTTATTACAGATGTCAGAAAATCTCGAGAAGAGTTTAAGTTTCCCTGTAATACTGATAATTACAATTAATTCAATAATGGGAACAGGTATTTTCTTTTTGCCTTCTGTTGGTGTAAGGGAAGCTGGACCCGCTTCAATCATATCGTGGTGCATATTATCGTTGGTTGCCATATATATAAGCATGATTTTTGCAGAACTAACCAGTATGTTTCCAACAGCGGGCGGTGTTTACGAATTCTGCAAACAGGCCTATGGACGATTTTTTTCATTTATAATAGGTTGGATGACAATTCTTGCTGGCAATATTACAATAGCAATGCTAATTGTTGGCACGATACAGTATTTGCTACCATTAAAAGGATCATTATTGTTATTCAATTTGCTAATTGATGCAAAATACATTAAGCTCACAATATGTATACTCTTTATATTCATATTCAATTACATAGCGTTTAAAGGCATTAAAACTAGTGCGACCATGCTTGTTGCATTTGGTATTATTACCCTTGGGACATTGTTTGGATTAATAATTCCGGGATTATTCAGTTTTAGTGCGTCCAACTTTATGCCTTTCGCCCCTTATCCGGTTATATCTATCGCAGTAGCCATATTCCTTATAGCAGAGACTTTTTTTGGGTGGGAGACTGCCACTTTCCTTGCAGCAGAAACAAAGGATGGTAAAAGAGTAATGCCAAAAGCGTTAATCATTGGAACCATTGTTATTTCGGTTGTTTCAGTCCTTTTTTTAGTCACGTCAATTGGGACAATACCCTGGCAGTTATTTGGCGAAAGTCAGACTCCCCTCATAGATCTTGGATTAATCCATTACGGATCAATAGGACAGAGCATCTTCATTATATTAGTCTACTTATCTATTATTGGATCTGTTGCAGGATGGGTTGTTTCAGCACCAAGATTGCTTCTAGCAATGGCAGAAGACAAACTATTATTAAGTCATTTTCAGAGGATTCATAAAAAACATAAGACACCACATATAGCAATTTTGTTCCAGACAATATTAACAACCATTATCATTATAATTGGATTTGGGTCATATCAATATCTGCTACATCTTCTTGTACCGATAGTCCTGGCAATGTACTCCGCAGTTGTCATCAGTGTAATAATTCTAAGGAAGAAATTACCTAACCATCAAAGATGTTTTGTTGTTCCTTTTGCATATATTGGCTGCCCTCTAGTTATTTTGTTTTTATTGGGCATTACTGTTATGTGGGCCTTAAGCCAGAGCGGAGCATTATTGACTTTGGAATTTGCATTATCACTCATTTTACTTAGCATCCCTGTATTTTTCCTAATCGAGTTATATTATGATCCAAAAATGATTAAGAAAGTAAATGACCAGTTAGCATATTTCACATTGCTATTTGAAAAGGTCTCTATCCCTAAGAAGGTTATCAATGAGATCCTGTACTTATTGGGGGATGTAAAATCAAAAAATGTCTTAGAATATGGATGTAATGTTGGAACATTAACAATATATCTTAGTAAAGCTGTTGGTACTTCAGGCAGAATTATCGCAACAGATATTTCAAAGACCGGTGTCCATATTACACAACGTAGAGTAGAAAGGGCTTTGATCAAAGCAAAGACCGCTGAGCATGGACGAGTGCATCTTATTCATGATGAGGAACATGCAAACAGGATTCATCCTGATGTAAAGAAAATAGATGCAATTGTAAGTATTGGGGCAATTTCCTTTGTGCAGGATATAAAGAAAGTATTGAAAGAGATGTATGAACTTCTTCCTGACGAAGGTAGAATTGTAATTGTAGAATATGTTGATTATATTGGGTTCATTCCAAATGTTGAGTGGCTCGACAAGAATCTGACAATCGAGGATCTATTTTTAGAATGTGGATTTTCTGTACGAGTTATTAGAAAAGAAGGTTTGTTCTGGAACTATATTTACATATATGGAATTAAGTTTTCTGATGATATCGTCCCATACATTTAATAAAAAATTATTATGTCAACCTGTCATTGATCTCGCCGTGGAGATTCTGAGCCATCATCTTTGCCACTTCACTTCTATCCTTGACATTTGCAAGAAGCCAGGCCAGCTTGACATAAGCAGTGTCTGTAAGCATGTCTTCACCGTATATCACTCCAAGATTATGAAGGCGCCTGAGGTTAGAATATACATAAGGATGCACCCTGCCGTATATACATTGTGATGTCATAACAACTATGCCCCCTTTCTTGATGAACTTCTCGATTGCTCGTAGATTCGGCTCATTCTCGGGTGTATTGGTCTGGGCATGGCCAAGCCCTGTCCCCTCGATTATCCATCCGTCATATCCCATCAAGGCATTGAAAATATCTGGATGCATGTTGGTGTAAGATCTGATAATCGCAATTTTATCATCCATCTCAGGAGATATCTTTAATTCACCTGCGTTTTTCTTTGAATATTCATTGGCTACATACACGATTTGCTTTGTTTTATAATCAATCTCGGCAATCTCATTATCATTTATTACCTTAAATGCATCCCTTCTGGATGTATGCATCTTCTTGGATTTTGTCCCTGGAAGGATTACACATTTAGTATCCCCCATTTCTTTATGCATGCATATGCCCACTCCTGCAAAATCACTTTGTATGATGAACTCTGCTGCGCAGATAAGGTTCATGACCGCATCGGTACTTCCACGATCTGAGCTTCTTTGAGATCCCACTATCAGAACAGGTACCGGAAGTTTCTCACAGATAAATGATAGGGCTGCTGCAGTGACAGCAAGTGTATCAGTCCCATGGCCGATGATAATGCCTTCAGATCCTGCTTTAACTTCTTTTTCTATAGCCAGTGCGATTTTCTTATAATCTGAGAAACGCATATCTTCACTCATCATGTTGCTGACAAGTGCACATCTGACATTTGCAATATCATGAAGTTCAGGAACTTTCTCGACCAGATCTTCTGCCGAAAAGGATGCAGTGACCCCTCCAGTAGAATAATCAACTTTAGATGCTATTGTCCCTCCTGTATGGAGTATGCTGATCGTCGGTTTTTTTGAATCTGTCTTAATATCCTGAGATTGTTTCTTAATGTCCTTCTTCTTAGAAATCAGTTCTGTTGTCTTAATTTTAATCTTGTCAATACCAATATTATAACCGTTGTCAAGTTTAAGTATAATGTGGGTAGGATCATAATCCTCAGCTCTGTCGATGAAAAGCCCTTCGTAGATTTTACTGTCTGTGGTTACTTTTATCCTGTCCCCGGTATTGTATCTTTCCATTTTGAACAAAATTCATGAAAAACTTAAATCAAAGATCGCATGAACATTCAATAAATTTAGTATTAAGATTGAACTTTTCCTTTAAAAGATTTCCCAAAGCTACGATCCCTGCGATTTCGGTCCGGTAATGACCTGCAAATATGATATTTACACCTAAATCTTTTGCACTGTTGACTGCAACATGGCTGCGCTCACCAGTTATAAGCAAATCCATCCCTTTGCGGCCTGCCTCTTCAATCGAAAAACTGCCGCCACCTGAGACAAATCCGACACGTCTGATCTCTTTTGGTCCGTATTCATAATATTTACATTTGGTCTTTAATACTTCTTCTATCTTGGCTGCTATTCTGGCCACAGTTGTTGTCTCAATCTCAGCCTCAAAGCCAAATTCGAGACCATCCATCATTCCAAATGGACCTTTTTTTTTCCAGCCCATCATATCAAAGAATTTTGCCCCATGCCCAACCTCGGCATGAATGTCAAGAGGATGATGCAACGAATAGAGATTAATATTGTTCTTAATCAAGAATGAAATCCGCCTGTAATTGAGACCGGTGATATATTTTAAGGAATCTCCCCAGCTTAAACCATGATGTGTCACTATCAACTGACAATCTTTAGCTTTTTGGAATGCTTCCAATGATGCATCAACAGCTAGCCCAATTGTCGTGACTTCTGATTGACCTTCCACTTGAAGACCATTGTTGGAACTGTCGGGTATCGAATGAACATTAAAATAATCATCCAGAAAATCCGTTATTTCATTGATATTGGCCATTAGTCAATCCCTTAGCCAAGATATGCAGGTTTTTCTTCTGCCAGTTCTTTGCCCCTGGATGCAGTGAGGTGTTTTTCAATTTCCTGATAAGCTTTTTCCACGTCCTCTGTAACAGAAGGTCTGACTTTATCAAGGGCTTTCTTGAAATGTTCTTTTGTGACCAAGGTGCTGTTGATATCTTCACGCAATGCAAAAATTGCTGCTTCTCTGCAGACTGATTCCACATCTGCACCAGCATAACCTTTTGTTTGTTTTGCATAACTACTTAACATTTCCATCTCGGTTGCAATAGCATCTTGAATAGCTTTTGTGACTAGCTCAGCGGCCTCTTCAGGTTTCTCAACGCCTGATTTAGCTAAGTATTCACGTACTGTCTGAGTACTTGGGCTGTTGTTCTTAAAAAGCCGGTATAATGGAAGTAAATCCAATTCCTTAGTAGTCGACTTAGTTATGGGCTTTGCGTGTTTATCTATCGCTTGTTTTTCAGTCGTCTGTTTCTCAACTAACTGTACAGGTGTTTCCTTGACAAACACAAGCTGGTTTTCAATAGGTTTAAGGTCGGAGAGTGGAACATTCTTGGTATGCACCTTAAAGATCTCTAATCTTGTTTTTTCGTCAGGTGCAGGTGTATATACTATCCTGTCAAACCTGCCAGGTCTGAGAAGTGCGGTATCTACCATGTCCGGCCTGTTTGTTGCTGCAATGACAACAACATCATTCAGGTCTTCCATACCATCTATTTCAGTCAACATCTGGTTGACTACTCGCTCTGAAACATTGTTCTCTGAAGATGCATTGCGTTTGGATGCAAGGCTGTCTATCTCATCAAAAAATATTATCGATGGAGCAGTCTGTCTGGCTTTTGAGAATATCTTTCTAATGGCTTTCTCGCTTTCTCCTACCCATTTGCTTAAGAGTTCTGGGCCTTTAATAAGTATGAAATTTGCTTCAGACTCAGATGCAACTGCTTTAGCTATCATCGTCTTTCCAGTGCCTGGAGGACCATATATCAAGATGCCTCTCGGTGGCCTTACACCAAGCCTTTTGAAGGCGGCGGGATTTTTTATCGGCCATTCGACTGCTTCTTTTAGTTCCTGTTTAATATCCTCAAGCCCACCCACATCGCTGTATTTTATATTTGGTATCTCAACGAGGACCTCTCTCATTGCTGAAGGTCTCACGATTTTAAGGGATTCTTTAAAGTCCCCCATTGTGATTACAAGCTTCCTGAGTGTTGCTTCAGGTATAGGTTCATCTTTCGATCTCAGATTAATCTCTGGAAGAATGCGTCTCAGGACAACCATAGCAGCTTCTCTGCACAAAGCTGAGAGATCTGCTCCGACAAAACCGTGTGTGATTTCTGCGAGTCTTCTTACGATAAAGTCCCCTCCCTTGAGTGGCATATTTCGTGTATGTATCTTCAATATATCTTCGCGACCTTCTTTGTTTGGTACTCCGATGATAATCTCCCTGTCGAATCTTCCTGGCCGCCTAAGTGCCGGATCCAATGAGTCAGGCAGATTGGTAGCTGCAATGACAACTACTTTTCCTCGTGATTTCAGGCCATCCATTACTGCAAGAAGCTGTGCGACAACTCGTTTTTCTACTTCGCCCTGAGCTTCTTCTCTTTTTGTTGCTATAGCATCAAGTTCATCGATAAAAATTATGGATGGTGAGTTTTTCTCAGCCTCTTCAAACTTCTTCCTGAGATTCTGTTCAGATTGTCCATAAAACTTACTCATTATCTCTGGACCATTGATAAGTATGAAATTAGAGTTTGTTTCATTAGCAACTGCTTTTGCAAGAAGGGTCTTTCCCGTCCCTGGTGGTCCATGCAAAAGGACTCCTTTAGGTGGATCAATACCAAGCCTTTCGAATACTTTTGGATGCTTTAACGGCAGTTCGACCATTTCTCGAATCTTGTTAATCTCATCCCCAAGCCCACCGATATCTTCATAGCTAACTTCCATGGCAGTTTCTATAGTATCCTCTGAGATGGGTTCTGGAGAGAATACAACTTCTGTGTTTTCTGCTATTAGGACTGGTTTTTTCGGGTCTGTGTTTGCAACAATAAATTTCAAGTCTCCAAAACCAAATCCCATATTGACATCGTCAAACATCTTGAAAACATCATCATAGAAAGGGTTTGTGCTCATTGCATCTTTTCTTCGCATAGCCCCGCCAAGTGAGACTAAATCTCCCTTAATAACTGCTCTACCTAGCAGACCCTGTTTCAGAATATTATTAGATATCTTAATCATGATGTCCTTCCTTGACGGAGCAACAATCACTTTCTTGCCTTCTTCTACATCTGCTTTAGAAACTTTAACAGGTTCTCCAATACCAGTGCCTGAGTTCCGACGGATAATTCCATCCATACGGATCATCTTCAGTCCAATATCTCCAGGATAAGCACGATCCACTATCGCGACAGTCTCCCGCTTCCCTTTGATTGCAACAATATCGCCCGGCCTTGCATTTATCTCATGCATCAGTGCAGAATCAATGCGGACGATACCTTTATTGACATCATCCTGAATTGCTTCCACTACTTTGACTTCTATCTCTTTCTTTGGCTTATCTGTCATTGTAATATTATTTTGCTGGTGTCTCTGATACCTTAGGCATCGGGATTGGTGGTGGAAGGTTTACTGTCTGTGAAAGTATCAATGCCTGTATGTTGCATCTTGTCAATATTGAATTAAAGATATTTGTCATTATTTCCTTGCCGATTTTCTTATTTTTCTTCCATTCTGCAAGAACTTCCTTGATTTTTTCATCTTCTTCAAGATACAAAACCTCTCCTTCAAGCTCAATCTTACCAAAACCCGGATCATATTTAGAAGTAAACAGGAAAAGGAACTTCATTCCACTCTGCTTTTGGTCACCAAGAAAAAGGTCTGCTTTCTCAACATTCTTGACTGAAACATTATTATTAATCTTAATCTTGCCTTTAGCGTTTGGGTCTTTTTCGACGTTTATTTTTGTGAAATTAAATCCTACAATTGTCATTTTTGCCTCCTCTGAAATGATATGTCAGAGGTATGGGTCGTATTATTTAAAGTTTACTGCTGGGTAGTTACGTCTAAGGATAAGTCTCGCTTTTATGAAACAACCAATTACAGAAATGGAACTTAAATTGCTTTAAATTGAACAGCATATGACGTGTGCCGTCAAACAGAAGCCATTCTCCTCATTCTGGCATATCCAACAGCCCAATTATTAAGATATCGCCCTTCAGAAAAAATAACAGTTATTCCCCTAAAACCTATTATTATTAACTAAGTTCACAACAATATATTTGAATCGATGTAATTGCATCCGAATTCCCTGTCACATAGTGGTTTTTTAAACCAGTAACAACATATCCAGAAGGACAAGATGCACTGCCCCAACCATTAATAGGGGTAGGGACCTGGATCCATTGACAATTTCCACTTACACCTGAGCCACCACCATCAGCTACAATTTCCGAAGGTGTACGACAATAACCATCGCCATCAAGGAACGTATTTGAAGGACATTGTGTCTGCGCATTTGTGTCCGGATCTCCTGTTTGATCAACCGCACAACCCTGGGCAGCACCATTTGTACCTATACCTTTGGCATATTGACCATCCGGACAATTTGCTGGATCAGATGACAAAGCAGTAGCAGTAGCAGCATTACCCGTGATACTGTTTTCACAAAGCTCAGAATTTCCACTAGCATCAATACCACGTGCAAAAGAACCGGAATTACAGTCAGTACCATCAGTCTGAAGTTGCGTAGCAGTAGCAGCATTGCCGTTAATGTCGTTAGATAATATATCAAAACCACCTTCAGTATAACCTACTGCATCCATATTGCCTGCGACCTCAGCATTGCCATTGGCCCTTAAAAGAAATGCATTCCATGTAGTAATTGAACCGTCACTTACGCTGAAACCGAGAAAATCATCAGGATAATTGAGACCCATAAAGCCAAAACTGCTACCTCGTACAAGCCGTAGGTCGATATGGTTATTCCCAATGTGGTCTATTGTGACTGCAGCTGAGCCACCTGATGCATAATTCGCATTCAAATAACAAGATGTCGCAGTATCACAATACAGATTTTCTGCATAGTCAACATAAGTATTTTCATCATCGTCAATCCCAGTAGTAGCTGTATCATCTATTGCCACACGTTGAACAGGGTGCCAGGATATTGAAGAATCGAAAGCTGCTACAGAATAAACAATTAAAAATAATAAGAATACGCACCCTCTTTTTCTGAATGATGACATTGTAATTTAAATTTATTAAAGAGAATATAAATATTACCATTATGTGTACTGTGGTTATAAGGATTCTTATATGCTTGTTCCTCGTTAAGTAAGATGAGGTGGTTGATATGAAACCAATGCAAGTGTTTGATGGAATAGATATGCATAGCAGTACATCTACTGCTAATCTGCAAGACGCTAAAGGAAATTCTTTAAGGGTCATTTCAGGCGATCGAAGAAGCTAAATCTTTCTTTAATATGTTCTTTCATCATTTCAATAAAAGGATATATTTATCCCTTAACACGGACCAGTTGACTTTGCCCTATTTTGTACGACAAATCTAGGAGTAAACTATTTAAAACAAAATGATATACTGTATGAAATGGATGTAAATTGCTTCATTTTGATCAAGACAAAACATGGGAAGAACAAGATAGTGGCCAGGCGTCTTGAAAAGATACATGAAATTATCGACCTTAATGAGATTTTTGGCAGATATGATCTAATTATCAAAGTAAAGACGGATTCCATCCAGTCTTTGCAGGAATGGATTCAGAACAAACTTTGGATAACAGAAGGTATAAGCAATACTGAAACTCTTATTGTAAGTAGTCCCAATGAAGAACCAGAAGAACTGGATGATTTTGATTGAAGACAATTAAACATCCAACCTTATAAACTAATGTGTGTGTCTTACAAAAGTAATCAATTCTCCTTCCACTTCTCATTAATAACATCAAATATTTGCTTAGCCTTTTTGTCACCAATTTTCTCAACTTCCTTTAGTTCATCAACGGTGGCGTTGACTATGGCTTTGACTGAACCAAATTTCTTAAGAAGCGGTTTTGCCAGGCCGGTACCGACAAGCGGGAGACTGCTAATGATATATTCCTGCTGATCTTTCATTGATTGCGACTTCTTATCCCCATGAGGTGTAAAATTCCTTTTTACCTCTTCCTGCTCGCGCCTGGCAACGATCGCAATCATCTCAGCGCTGTCAGAGTTGGTTTCTGTAAATATGATAGGTATCCCATAACTGACCATAATAACTGAAAGTAGTCCTCTTATTGCATTTGGATGGATGTTTCTCACAGAATAGATGCTCTTTTCCCCCTGAATCATTATGATCGGGCGTTCATAGTTGCTTTTCAGCTCCCTAACTTGTGTCATGAGCCTTCCATCGACAAGGCTGTCAACAAAATCATCGACGGTCTTATACTCCACTCCAACACGGTCTGAAAGAACATAGTCTGCAATCTTAAGTTGTTTTAGCTCAATGCGTATGCCCATCTCGATTATTTTCTTGAGCATATGGCTGCCTTTTTCCCTGTGATCAACATATATCTTGATCTGGTCAGAGCCATAATTACTAAGGCTTTTGTTCACCGCTTTTTTCTTTGTCAGTGAGAGATTCTTCTTAACCTGGTCCAGACAGCGGTACATGCGTTTTTCTTTATGATGCGCTGACCACCGGTAGGCCTCATCGCGAGTACCTGTTGCGCAGAGGATAATCACACGACCTTTTCCCTGTCGTCCGGTCCGGCCCCTTCTCTGGATAGTACGGATTGCGCTTGGAACTGGTTCATAGAATATTACCAAGTCAACCTGAGGAATATCAAGTCCTTCCTCACCAACACTTGACATGCATACGACATTATACTTATGGTCCTTAAAATCCTCAATGATCCCTGCCTGCTGTTTCTGAGATAATCCTGTTCCGTTCTTCTTAGCCTGTCCAACAAACATCACTGCATTCACTCCAGCGAGATCATTCATCTCATCAGTAAGTTTTGCGATTGAATCTCGAAATTGGTTGAAAACGATTATCTTAGCTTTTGGATTTTTTCCTATCTCATCTGAGACAATTGATTTAAGGCGTGCAAGCTTAGGGTGTTCTACGCCTGCTTCTGACATATTGAGTACCAGCATGTATGCGGACTTAAAATTAGGGTCAGCAGCAAGATTTTTTACGGCTTTTATCTTTGAACTGGAAGCATCAGAGAATATCTTATCCATATATATGAAAAGCGCACTGATTCCCTGAGTCTCAAGCAGTTCCTGCGCATGACTGGTCTTGATAGCTTCTGAGAGAAGCGATATTGACCTCAATAGGTCAAAGTCCTTGTTCCCTGTGGAGATCTCATATTGAAAAGTTCCCTGCATAGATAGTATCTCCTTCTTTGACATTCCCTTAAGCTTGTCCTTATTGAGGTATCCCAGTCGAACTATTTCTGCAAGCTTTGAATTATAGCATTCATTGAGAAACTTCTGTATCCGCTTGAAAGATTCAGGTAGGTCAACCTTGACCCATTCAGTTTCCATCTCCTGGACATAATCTTTCACATCATAATCTGTTTCTTTTCTCGACTCGATCTTGTCAACAAGCAGGTTATCACAAACTTCAGTTATCTTCTCTGCATCAGTGCCAGGCGAAGCAGTCAATCCGAGTATGCGCTCGTGCTTTGCAGTCTCGTGGTACCTCTTTGCGATCCAAACATAAGCATAGTCTCCGACTGCCTTGTGTGCCTCATCAAATGCTATAAGGCTCACATCTTCAAGTGTGATTCTTCCAGAAATTATGTCATTCTCAAAACCCTGTGGTGTGCTGACGATGACACGGGCATTTTTCCACAGTTCTTGACGCTTCTTGGGAGAGACCTGTCCTGTAAACAGCGCTACCTCTTCCTCTGGGATCGATGTGTTTTTTATTATTACGTTTTTGTACTGTTCTATAAGTGGGCGTGTTGGTCCAAGAAATAGGACTTTTGAATTTGGATGTTTCATTAATCGGTACGATGCCAACATGACAAAGATATTGGTCTTACCTAGGCCAGTGGGAAGTACCACTAAAGTGTTATTTGAGACTGCTGTTGAAAGTATTGTCTCCTGATAAAGCCTTGGAGTGAAACCAGTAATCATGGGCAGGGAGGGGCGTTGAAGCTTTATAAAGGTTGTGGGTGTCCTGTGAAAAATATCTAACTGAATCATGTGTCTAAATAGCACACCTTAAACAGGACGAGCAATCAAACAAACTTGTCCATGATTAATTAATCTGGTAGAAATTAGGTATTTTATTTTCAATAACAAGAAGGGTAAAGTCAACTTAAGTGGGTTAAATAGTTCTTCTTTGTAAAAAGCAAAATTTATGTCAAAATTCATCGACGGAGAAACCCAACGATGAATCCTTTTTGCAAAGAAGAATTTACTGTAAATAGAGTGATTTACAGTCCCAAAATCTGCTTTGCATATATTTGTTACCCAAACCCATGTTAGTTGACTTTACCAACAAGAGGAAAAATATATTAATAATGGATGTAAAGGTATTCCATGATTAAAAAAGGACTACTTTGTTTATTTATCTATTTCTTATTATTGCCTATCGGATATTCTTATGGTTCTTGTGAAGCTGTATGTGGAAATATGTGCACAAATAGTTGTAACAAAAATGCAGATTGTATCAATGGTTGCAATAATAACTGCAGTAATGACTGTCAAGTTGGAGATATACTTCTTGGTTTTGCGGCGGTGACTAACGAGTCAAAATGTTTTAAAGTGTGCCACAAATACTGCGTAATGCCCGCATGTCCATATGAATGCGGAAAATACACAAATCTCACAGAGCGGGACAGTTGCCTTATGCAATGCTACGAAAGTTGCAGTGATAATTGCGGTCAACAGTGTCTTGCTGAGATTGATTCTGAACATACAAAATGGGTATTTGAATTTTGGGCAATGCTTGGTTTCTTTGTTGCATTTAGTCTCGCTGTCGTTGGTTGGTATTTCTCAAGGAAACACAGACGGGAAACTGTAAAACTTATGAATCAAATTGAGGGGATCTACAGAACATATTCAAAGCATCGGGATGACTGCGTTCAGGAATTGGATAATCTTAAGTCAGTCATAAAAACAGAATATTCAGAGAATAAGATTGAAGAAGAAAATTTCAATTATCTGAACCAGATTATCAACGAAGACATAGCAAAAATTCACAGGAAAGAGACATTAAGTCTCATGTCGCAGATTGATGAAATATATAATAAATTCGCTAAAAAAAGGAATGTTTGTCTAGTTGAGTTAAATAAACTAAAAAACAAGATCAAGGATGAGTACTCGGAAAGTGTTATTGTTGAGGCAAATTTTCATTATCTTATTGAAAGGATCAATAATTATATTTCTACACTTAAGAAACGTTCAGCGATTCGTAATAAATAAATCATTGACGCAGTCCATTTCTAGCTTTGTTCAAACATGAGTCTTTTGTGTATTCATTGGTCAACAAGCCAAAACATATAAGAACTAACTCCCATTATCCATATTCATGCAGTATTTATATTCGAATGTGAATGGATGCCATGTACTCGACGGAAAATTCAAGATAGTCAGTACGCTGGAATTCAAGAATTTCGATGATGCGATGGATGCATTGAAATCAGGAGAATATACTCCTGAGGAAAAGAAGGCTCTAGAAGATAACCCAGAGATCATGCTGGTCAATCCAAAAAAGGACAATGTCTTTCGTGATGGAGACAAACGACTTAAGATCATCGCAAATCTTGAGAAAAAACATGCTATCGCAGCAAATAAGAGGATTACGGCAAGTGATTTGTCAGCGTCAGTAATCATTGACCATACTGTTATTCAGACGGTTTCTGCTCTGGAAGAGATGGATAAGATAATTAATGGGCTGACAAAGCGGTTAAGAGAATGGTACGGGCCATATTTTCCTGAATTATGTGAAAAGATAACAGACCATCAGAAGTATGTAGAACTTTCAATAAATGCACTCGAGAATGGCATCGATAAGTTGCTAAAAGAATTGGGTTATGAACAAACTTTTGGGGCTGAAATTTCAGAGCCAGCAGCCCAGGCCATCTTATCATATGCAAAGATAATTATTGGGTTTTATGATGAAAGAGAGGTTATGAAGAAGAATCTTGAAAAGATAATGAAAAAACATTATCCACATATTGAAAAAACTGCAGGCTATAGCATAGGCGCCAGGCTTATTGCCTCTGCCGGATCCCTTAGGAAGATTGCAATAATGCCTTCCTCTACAATACAGCTGCTCGGAGCAGAAAAGGCGCTTTTCAGGCATCTTGTGTCCGGGAGCAGGGTACCAAAACACGGATTAATTGTGAACCATACATCAATTGCTGATAAAAAGAGAAGTGAAAGGGGCAAAGCCGCAAGGATGCTAGCAAATAAGATTAGTATCGCTGCTCGTGTGGATTACTACCGGGTTTCAAAGTGAGAAATATTACAGAAGATATGATAAAATGCAGAACGTAATAATTGACAAAAAACGGATATGGGTAAAGGCTGTCTACGACAAGAACCCAGATTTTGATGAGAATGTCGATAAGAAGATGGATGGCTTCTATCGATCATGGGATGCGCGGCGAAGCAAGCTGGCCGCTGCTATGCTCAAGGGCGTCGAACCAAAAATTGACAAGGGTGCAAATATCCTTTATCTTGGAGCCAGCCATGGTTATACATGTTCTTATGTAAGCGACATCATAGGTAAAAGTGGGCTAATATATGCAATAGATTTTGCACCGCGGGTCGTTAGGGACCTTTGGTTTTTATGCGAAAAAAGGAAAAATATGATACCTATAATGGGTGATGCAAGCCAGCCACAGACTTACTTTCATCGCGTGGGGTTATGCGATTTCATATTTCAGGATGTTGCACAAAAGAACCAGGTAGATATATTCCTCAAAAACCTCGACATGTTTGTTAAGCCAAATGGTCTTGGGATGCTAGCAATCAAGAGTAGGAGTATTGATATCTCCAGAAAGCCACAAGCAGTATTCAATGAATGCAGGAACGTGATTGAGAGCAAGACCAAGCTGATTGATTATAAACTGCTTAGCCCATATGAGAAGGATCATTGCATTTTCTATGTCCAGAAAACCCAGTAATACAAATTCTGATGCAACAAGAAGTATTAAACCATAATATTTTGGATGCAAAAGTTATTTAGAATGTCAAATCCTAAAACATAATTCGTTTTATGAATACCTACGATTGCATTCTTGTTTGTAGTTACTTAACAAGACATGTAATTATTATAATTTAAAATACATAAGATTTAAAAGAGTCAACATCAAAACTGAGTTCATGGACTCTTATTTATCAAAAAAGGATTATTCTAACTCTCATAAAATTCCCTTGAAATCATTGATTAAGATTATGAATTCGGGGGAGGGTGGTCTAAAAACAGCAGACGTAAAAGAGAGACTAAAAAAATACGGGAAAAATCAACTAACAGAGAAAAAAGACAAGCCTTTGATTTTAAAATTTCTTCTGCAATTCAATAACTTCTTCAGCTATCTTTTACTATTCGGAGCATTGCTCTCAATTATAAGCGAGATTATAGTGCCGGGTCAAGGAAGTGAATATATCGCAATTGCATTATTTGGAGTAACAATCCTTAATGCTGCGTTTACTTTTGTTCAGGAATATAAAGCTGAAAAAGCTATGAGATCATTTAAGAATTTAATGACTTCACAAGTTGTTGTTCTAAGAGATGGGAAAAAGAACCAGATCAACTCTGTAGATGTCGTCCCTGGAGACATTGTTTTGTTATCTGAGGGGGACAAGATATCCATTGATGGCAGGATTATTGAACAATCAAATCTTAAGGTTGATCATTCTGCACTAACAGGTGAAAGCGAACCTCAATTAAGGAGTACTAAACCAACAAGTAAAAAACTTATTCTTAGTAGAAATATGGTATTTTCAGGCACACTGGTACAGGGTGGTACTGGAAAGGTTTTGGTTGTTGCTACTGGTGACCATACTCAGATCGGAATCATAGCAAAAGTGACAAATGAAGTACAAACACAGGTCTCGCATCTTCAAAAACAGATTGGCAGTTTCATCAAAGTCATCTCATATATTGCTGTTTTCCTAGGAATCACTTTTTGTCTTATGGGGATATTCATCACAAAGAATCCTTTCTGGATCAATCTTGTATTCGGTATTGGAATAATCGTTGCAAATGTTCCTGAAGGCCTATTGCCCACAGTCACATTAACCTTATCTATTGCAGCCCAGAAGATGGCTAAACAAAAAGTGCTGATAAAAAACATAGATGCTATAGAGACCTTAGGAAGCCTGACGGTCGTCTGCTCGGATAAGACTGGAACATTGACAGAAAACGATCTATTTACAGATAGTTTTTACATAAATGATGCCGCGTATTCTTTTGACAGGCAGAAAAAACGCATCCAATGCAATGGCAAAACAATTAGCGAGGACTCAATTAAAGGAATGCAGGATTTCAATGATATCCTTGTTCTTTGCAATAATAGTAGTATCCGAGATGGAAAACGATTTGGGGACTCTACTGAAATTTGTCTTAAGAATTTTGTTTCAGTATTTAGGAAGATTGAACTAATTGAAAAGAAAAATCCTAGAGAACACGAGATTCCTTTTTCTTCAGAGACAAAATATATGATAACAGTCAATCGAGTTGATAAACATTCAAGAGCACACATGAAAGGTGCTCCGGAAATCGTGATTGATAAGTGTGATAAAATCTTTCATGAGGGCAAAATATGTAAGCTTACACCAAAAATTCGAAATAAATGGCTTTCTCGAAATACTGAACTTGCAAACAAAGGTTACAGGGTACTTGGTTGTGCCCTAAAGGAATTAGATTCAAAAAAACAGAGTACAATTGAAAAAAACGATTATTGCTTTTATGGGCTGGTAGCCATGCAAGATCCACCACGCCCAGAGGTTCCAAGTGCAGTAGCTCTCTGTCATAAAGCTGGGCTTAAAATAATTGTAATATCAGGTGATCAGGGAACAACTGTTGCAAATATCGCACGACAGGTAGGAATCATACAAGATAATCCAAAAATAATAAACGGAGAAGATCTTGAAAAATATGATGATGAAGAATTGATGGAAGTCCTTAAATCCCCTGAATTGATATTTTCCAGATCATTACCAAAAGATAAGATGCGAATAGTAAGCTTGCTTCAACAGATGGGAGAAATCGTTGCGGTAACTGGGGACGGCGTAAATGATGCACCTGCACTACGAAAAGCTAATGTGGGTATCGCAATGGGGAAATCCGGAACAGAAGTTGCCAAAGAAGCTGCTGATGTTGTCCTTTTGGATGATAATTTTGCATCAATTGTAAATGCTATCAAGTCAGGCAGAACAGTCTATGACAATATCAAGAATTTCATAACATATATACTTACAAGCAATACGCCAGAAATTGTCCCATTCCTATTATTCATTCTTCTTGGTTGGCCATTAGCGCTTCCAGTTCTATTGATACTTGCCATTGATTTAGGAACAGATATGCTGCCTGCTATCGGTCTTGGTGTAGAAAAATCTTCCAAGGATATAATGACGAGAAAACCCCGTGATCCAAAATCCAAACTACTGAATTGGAAGATGATAGCAAGGTCTTATGGCTTCATCGGGCCGATGCAGACAGCTTTTGCATATGTAATATTTTTCAATATCCTTCTTAGCAACGGTTGGAATATCGGTGATGCAATAAGTATTACAAATCCAGTCTATATGATGGCTGTTACAGGATTTTTCTCTACAGTTGTTATTACCCAGATATTCAATGTATTTGCATGCAGGACAACACGAAGTTCAGTATTCTCTAAAGGAATATTCTCAAACAAACTGATAATATTTGGGATATTTACTGAAATCCTATTGTTAGTTGTAATCTCAACAATTCCGATAATCCAGACAATTTTTGGTACACATCCATTTCCATTATATTATGTATCTTGGATGATTGGATTTGGTATTATTATACTACTGTTTGAAGAGTTAAGAAAAGCCATATTCCGAAAATGGGGCTGTCTTGGTATTGAAGATTAATAGAACCATGTTCTTGCGTATTGTATGAGGTTCTAGACCACACACTGCATATGATAAAGTATTACATTATATGAAAATATACATAAAGCTTTTTATAATAAAAAGTGATTCTCAAAAAGATGTCATACGATGAAAGGTCATTAAGACTTCACAGGATAAATAAGGGAAAGATTGAAGTTAGATCAAAATTTAAGGTAAAGACAAAGGAGCTTCTTTCGATGGCTTACACGCCAGGGGTAGCGGCTGTATGCATGGAGATTGCAAAAAGACCTGAGTTAGCTTATAAATATACTATTAAAGGCAACACTGTCGCTATCGTGACTGATGGTTCTGCTGTTCTTGGTGTGGGAAATATCGGAGGTGCTGCTGCAATTCCAGTAATGGAGGGAAAGGCACTGCTTATGAAAGAACTGGCTGGTGTTGATGCTTTTCCAATCTGTTTTGAGAACTATCATATTGATTTTATTGATGATGTAAAAAATATCTGCCCAATATTTGGGGCTATTAATCTTGAAGATATAGCGGCCCCAAAATGCTTTGAAGTTGAGGAAGCTCTTCAGGATATTGGAATTCCTGTCATGCATGATGACCAGCATGCAACTGCAATCGTAACGACAGCAGGTCTATTCAATGCTTTGAAGGTAACTGGCCATAAGCTAAGTGAAGTAAAAGTCATAATAAATGGTGCTGGAGCTGCTGGGATTGCAACAGCAAAACTTCTCATCCATATGTCTAAAAATGATGGAGGGGTTGGAGATATTATTCTTCTTGATAGCAAAGGTACAATCTTCAAAGGTAGAGATAACCTAAATAAGTATAAAGAGGCAATTGCTGAAGAGACCAATAAAAACCTTATTGATGGAAGTCTTGCAGAAGCAATGAAAGGAGCTGATGTCTTCATAGGTTTGTCAAAAGCTGGTCTCGTTTCAAAAGAGATGGTACAAAGTATGAATAAGGATCCAATCATTTTCGCAATGGCAAATCCAAATCCAGAAATAATGCCAGAAGAAGCTCTGGCAGCAGGCGCAAAAGTGATTGGCACAGGAAGGAGCGATTATCCTAATCAGATTAATAATGTGCTTGCCTTCCCGGGAATTTTTAGAGGGGCGCTTGATGCATGTGCAAAGAAGATCAATAATGAGATGAAAGTTGCAGCCGCAAAGGGACTTGCAGAACTTGTCCCTAATCCAAGACCAGATTATATCCTGCCCTCGCCATTAGATCCGGATGTTGCAAAAGCAGTTGCAAAAGCAGTTGAAAAGGCTGCATGCGATACTGGAGTGTGCAGGATAAAAGACATGTAAGATATATTCTGAGCCGTATCACTTTTTATCAATACATATATCCATCAATTTAAACATTTGTATGTCCTCTGCTTTCTTTGTATTTTTATTCTAATGTCAGAATTCAAAAATTATATAAGTCCTGATACTGGACCACTTATCATGAGACTAATACTTTTAATTATGATTTTATCTTTTGCATCGGTTGCACCAGTGTTTGCCAATTTCTATGCTGATGTAGAATTTGATGTTGGAAACGACGGTGTTGTGACAATCAGTGGCAATAGCAATCACCCCCTTCTTGCAGATTCACAAACTAATGACCTTACTTCAAAAAAAGGCAGGTACTGGCTTCTAAACATCTCAATTGCCGATAATTTCTCAAATTATATCTATCGGATTAAGCTACCCAGATATTCAAGTGTTAATTATTTAAAGACCCCTGAACTGTCACGCTTTGAATATGGAGATAACAGTCTCCTGATAATAGGTACTGGAGAAAATCAGAAATTTGATGTTGTTGTCCAGTATTCAATAGGAAATCAGAAGCCAAATTATTTTCAGGGAGCAGTGATTGTCTCTTTTGCTGTGGTTGTTATATTAGTGTATTGGGTGAGCAAAAACAGAAGATCTCATAAGATTCCAATGCATATTCTTACTGACAGGCAAAAAAGAATCGTATCTTTTGTAGTCAAACACAAAAGAGTAACTCAAAAAGAACTGCAGGATGAGCTTAAACTGCCAAAATCCTCCCTTTCAAGAAATGTTGAAAGCCTGGTCAGGAAAAATATTTTGAAAAAAAATCAAAAGGGTATGTCAAATGTTCTTTCTATAAATGTTCCAGACAGTTCCGGTAAGTTCCGGTAAAAATAGATATGTTGTTCCACATACCCTTATTATATCGGAGGTGCTAAAATGAAAAAAACAATTTTTTTAATAGCGCTTCTTATGCTTGCAATTAATATTGTTGTTGCACAAGAAGACGCTATCGAAGAAGTATCCGTAATGGGTACAATGGAAGGTGCAACCATTAGGTTACTGCAGCTTCAGAGTTCAATAGAGCATAACATCCTAAAAGGGACTGATGTAATATCAGAGATACTGGATGCAGACCCGGAGGCAAATTTTTCAAGGATGGAAGAAATTTTAGCAGAGATGGATGTTTTAAGCAGCCAAATTGAAGATCTGATCAATTCTGATCTCAATGAGACTAAAGCTGCTGAAGAATTTGTCTTTGTCAAGATACAAGCAAAGGAGCTCAGCAAAGAGTTTAGGACAATGGCCATTGGATATTTGCCTGACGAGAACCAAGAAAGGGTAAGGAACAGGAATGAAACCAGCCAGGATTTGACCAAGCTAAAAGAAGAGATCAAACAAAGGACTAGGGCACATAATGCGCTGCAGGTGCAGAAATTCCTTGATAAGATTGGGCTTCAAAATGATTCTTTGGTGAGCCAGATTGGTTCAGGTGAATTGAATGTTGGCCAGGCAATATCGTCAGTTGCAAAAGCTTACAAGGGCCTTGGACAGGAAAATAAGGCTGAAGCATTAGCAAAAATAAAAGAAGTTAAAGCTAAGGCACAAGTGCAGAAAGAAACTGTCAGGGAAAAGACAGAGAACAGCTCTGATGAACTGAAAATACGTGCACAGGAAAGGAAAGAGGCAGCAAAGGGAAAGATCGAAAAGATTAAGGAGAAAATAAAAAGCAAACATGCTGAAAATTCTAATGGGCAAGGTAGCCCAGATGCAGGAAATGAGCATGGCGGCGTTAAAGGTAATTCAAGCAATATAAATTCTGACGACCAAGGCAAGAATAATCAGGATAGTGGTAACGGACAAGGAGGCAAAAAATGAAAGCTTTCTTAATCCTTGGATTGCTTGTTGTTGGGCTCCTTGCAGGATGTTCTGATAATTCCGCTTCCGGCACTGCGGACGATGTCCAGCAAGATAATGCACTACAACCAAGTACACAGCAGGATACATCAGTAGATGAAGTCGAAAGTGTCATGAATGACCAGATGATCTCTGAGACAGATTACGTCGAAGTGGGAGAAATGATTTAATTTCCCATTATTTTTTGTTTTTTATTTTGTGTTCTTTGATATTACTAAGTTGTTATATGAACAATGTGATCTCCAAGAAGTTCTTTGGATACCAACCCATACTCAGCAATCCACACTCAGCATATTTGATCTCAACAAAAAAGTTTTCATTCAATCACGGCAACTACTTATCGTACCTCAACATAGAACGACAGCTTGTTTTCCCCTGATTTGTATTCCTTAAGTTTTACAGGTACGCTCACTTCGTAATCATATATACCATAACTTCCAAGTTTCTCGCTGTTGACGTGCGTAACAAACACTAAGTCTTCCCCTTCAGCTATGTCAAATTCCGTGTCGCCGCTATCGCTCATATCCCACAGGATCCCTGTGACGAACAAGGATGTGTTCGTGCTGTTGATGATCGGTACGTTAGCTATCGGATTAGATGATATATTGAAAGTATCTGTGAGTCTTGGTGTTGAACCATCATCGCTGTATTTGGATGTTATATTGTCAAAGAATGAAGCTGTACCAAGGACTGTGTCTATGTCTACAAAATCATTTGCTGCTATTCCTCCTGATGATGTGCGGCCGATCGCCTGAAGGCTATGCCAGTCAACATCAGAGTCAACATCCTTGATAAACATATTTCCTGCCGGCACCTCAGGGCTCCACAGATACAGGAGATCTGAGATTGTTGCCAGTGAGATGTTTCCGACAACCTGACCATAGACAACACCCCATGTGCTAATATTGACAACTGATGAGGCATTGTTGTTGCTTTCGTTAACTTCTGTATACTGCCCGTCAGTAGCTATCGGGATGTCTGCCTGGAGTTCAATCTTGTGGTCGCCAAGACTAGATATCCATGTTGTATTAATGGTCGTCACATTTGTAGGGCTGAAATTATATAATGTGAAATTACCCCCTATCGAAACGTCGCTTGTAAGGTCATAGAACTGCAATGTGATGTTAGGGAATATCGTGTTACCGATATTCTGCACTGTTCCGTAGATTGTTATGTTCTCATTCTCAATCGGTGTCCAACTGCTGAAATTTACACTGGTCTCATTTACCATCACATCTGACTGGTCGGATGCATCCTGAGCCCATGTTCCATCGACCAACAGGTCGCAGTATCCATCTTGAGGATATCCATAAACGGTCTTATTGTTTGTGCCATCACAGTCCGATCCATTTATGACTCCTTCACATACTAAGACGTTACACCATTCGTGTACAAGCGGTACGTGCATCGTGATGTTTGCCGCATTGGTTATATTAATCCCAATTGAAGCATCTTCCACAAGTACTGTTATTTGACTCATATTCAATGGGGCAAGACCAAAATTATATTCAAACTCCACCAAAGGGAGAGAATGATTGTATATTTTGATATATTGGACTGCATTATAGTCAGATGAATAATTTATGTCCGTATCATTTATTTCAATCTCTATATCAACTCCAGAGGTAGTTGCTACATCATTTTCTGTTCCAATAATATCATCGACCAGTGTACAGTTAAAATCCACGTCATCCCTATAAGTTATATTCAGATTGAGGTAATCAATCATCAGAAGGTCGTCCTCTGTGCTATTTTCAGTCATGTTGAATTCAATGCGTATTTTAAGTTGGTCATTACTGATAAATTCTGCAAAGGGGTAATCCAGTACCCATGAAACATTATATTCATCATCGCTGGTATTATCTGTAGGAAGTACAGCCAAGTCTTCCCAATCGGAGGTATTAAAATTGAATATCTGGACCTGCTGATCTCCATTAACAATGCCTTCAAGCGGGCTTCCAGCACTACATGATGGAGACGATTGCATACCTGAATGGCAATATTCCATTGATATGTTTACGCTGTTTATCTTTTCAACAGGGAGAAGTGTTGGTGAGATGTCAAAGCTGATATTTATCCAACTCTCGACTATTATTTCATCAATCCTATCAAAACTACCAAACCACAACCAATCATTGTTATATGTGTTTGTACGGGCAATGCCTGTGTTAAAATTATTATGATTCCCATATATTACATATGAATTTGCTGGCTCGTCATCTGTGTTGTCCTGATAGAAGTCGATTTCGATGTTCTTTTGTGCAAATAGGACATCTGGATATGTCATGTCTCGTGCACTAATAGTATAGTTTGCTTCACAATAGTCTATTGTGTTCCAAGTATAAAAAAAGTCACCATTAGAATCAACATCAGTAATATTTGAGAACCCCTCAACCCAAGAACCTGTTTCTGAGTTAAATACTGTCAGTAAAAGGTTACCTTCAGGAGTATAATAACTACCATTTATTCTTACGTCCTCATTGATGTTAAAATACTTTTTCTCTGTTACTATCGTTGTAGCTACTGTTACAGAAAAATTTGTTTGATCTGATATAATAGAATCATAAGGATGATAAACTGTCACATTGTATGTAGTGGTATTTGTTCCCTCTCTTTCTGCAACCCAACTATCTTCCCAGACACCTTCTTTGTCAGTTGTAATATTCTTTGGATATCCTGATATCGATATGCCACTCTGGTTGTAGATATCAAGAGTAACGTTCTTATCGCGATCCCAATGACTTCCCGAAAGATGTACTGTATCACCAGTATTAAAAGCTTCTCCGTTCAAAGCGATATTCTGGGACGCGATTTCAATAATTTCTGTTCCATTTAGGTTACTGTATGTTGTATCCTGAGCATAAATTGAATAATTATCATGTGCCTGGTTATCTGGAAAAACCCATGTAATATTAAAGCCACCAGTACTATTTGTAGTATAATTCAAAGGATATGTTGTTATCGATCCATTTGTACTGTTATAGATGTTTACAGTAATGTTGTTATTTGGGCTGAAACCTAATAACTCAACACCAACGGGTTGATGGATGCGGTACCATGACATATTAGCTGTAACATTGGTTTCACGAGCCAGAATTGTGAATCCTTCTGAATCTGTTCTGTTAGGGCTTGAAGGTTGGATAGCACCAATAAGATATGATCCTATATCCGCATCATAAGGTATGTTCCAACTACTCTGAATCCACCCCGAATCATTACTTGTAACATTGTATGATTCAACAATTACTTGAGATGATGGACCAGTCATGTTAATCGTCACATCCACATTAAAGTCCCAGCTATAACCGGTAATGTTAACTGTATCTCCCTGGAAATAATTTGATGCGTCTGTCTGCACAACTGCTGTAACCACAGCAAAGGTTGTATTTGATTGGCGAGCAGTATCAGTAGTATCTGATGCATTGATGATGTAATCTCCCAAAGCCTGTGAAGACGGAACTGTCCAAGTTAAGTTAAATCCACCAGAACTGTTCGTGGTGAAGTTTTGAGGGAATCCTAATACAGATACGTTTGATTCATTGTATATATCAATAGTTACATCTGCATAAAGATTGAATCCTATGGCTGTTATCTTAACGGTTTCATCACGAAGATAGCTATTAGTATCTGTCTTTACATTCGGAAAATCAAGCAAGTGGAAATATGTGAGTGTAGTGCTATTGATGTTATTAAAGGAATCATTTGTCCAGTAACTCACATTGTATCTGCCAGATTTTGATGTCTGGTTGAATTTAAAGGAATAAATATCTCCTATATGTGTCAAATTTGTTGTCAGATGATCATCTGCCCAGGATATATTGATATAAGCCTTACTGATCCCATATGCATCAGTTATATTTGCTGAAATTGTTACATTCTGGCTGACATTGAAATTAGTGCCAGCAGATGGTAGGATGTTAGTAACTAATGGTGCATAGTTATGTATTGTAAAATTAAGATTTGTTGTCGAGCAAACATCTGAAGGATCACATGCCTGTAAGTGGAGTGTCCAGTTACCATCTGTTATGGTTTTTGTGTTCAGTTCTTGAATAGTTGTCTGTAAGCTGTCATTCAATAATCTGTCAAAAACACCAGTAGTTGTATACAAGGACAAATTATATGTCACAGGATCATCATTTGGATCTGAAAAATCATTCCATGTGATATTAATGGTGTCTTTGACCATCTGATCAGATAAAGGAAATGTTATTGTATTTACAAGAGGGGCAAGGTTCCTTTCTGATATTGCAAACGTACTAATCTCAACTCCTGTAAATGACTCATCTATCATGACCAGATTCTCCCCATCTGGGATGTTTATATAGAAATCAATAGTATATTGGGTACCAACAGTTCCACCAGTACAAACTGCATAAATATATGTGCTGGTAACGTCTAAATTTGATTCTATGTACTGTTCGCGATCGAGAATACACCCAAGAGACGAGGAATTTATGAAAAATTCTGGTATCTGTAACCCTGTGGCTGTTGAGAAAGATGCAGTCATCGATAAAAAAACGCCAGTTCCATTTCCCAGTGTGATTGTGCCACTAGAGACCTTAGACAATCCGGGTGGATATGTCCAGTTACTTACGTGATCTATCGAAGGATTGGTTGAGTAAAAGTGATTTATTGTGTTACCTTGTATATCACGCAGATCAAAATCTATTGTTGTTATATTTGAGGTTATCGTGCCGGCAGAAGATTTGGACTGTACTGTGCGATCATGCGTTCCTAATTCTGAAGTGATATAAAGTCCAGGAAGTGTTATAAGCTTATCAACTGAACTTATCAAGTAACCAGAATACATTGGTGATTCATCAGTGCCATAATCTAAGTAGTAATCTTGGTACGATTTGGATGTGGATGTAAGCTGGTGCCAAGCAGTCATATAAGTAGATGAATTTAGAGCTGTTCCTTTATTGATGCTCCAACTGTGAGATGGATCAAATGTCGTTGAAGAATGTGTGTACTCTGTTTCTGTTTGCTGGTGCCTGACTGCCTGTCCCCGCGATGAAATTGTCTGTAAGAGGACTATATCGATGTTTGTCGCATTAATCTCGCCATCCCCAGATCTGTTTAACTGCAAGGTTATATTATGACTTCCTGGAGATAAACTAATCATCTTGGGTTTTGCTCCTGCAGATACTTGCTCTGAAAGGTTTATTACTATGCGCTCTTCAATTATTTGAGCACCATCAATTAGTAATCTCATCCAAATATCACTATTTTGTGTCCCAGACTCCTTCTTGAGATTTAAGTTTGCGAATATGACCATGTCATTCATGATTGTTACATCAAAATCGGCCACTGCTGCAGTTACATATCCTCCTTGTGATAAAGGAGTAGGGTTTTCTGTAAAAACCATATTTGGAACGTTCATTTCTACAGCATACATGGAGGTGTTTGCTATAATCCTAAACCAACCTTGTTGGGAGTTGTTAAGGTTGGATGAATTGTCCTGTGCAAGAATTGTAATATTGTATCTTCCTATCTGAGATGGGCTAACAAAAGAAGCATTAAATGTATCGTCTGTGTCGTCGTCGGTCATAGTGAGATTAATAACTGTTCCGTTGGGTGACACAACCTGTGCCTTGACGAACTTAATGATACGGTTATCAGTGATATGGGCAGTGATGTTTATATTTTGGAATAGAGAATTCTCCAGACCAGTAATGTTATCTGGTGAAACAGACGAAACTGTTGGAGCAAGTGCATCAAACTCATCACATGAACCGGGCGGCGTGACAACTGAAATATTTACATCGTCGTTATCATAATATTGCCCACCATCTGCACATTCGTCATCCTCACCATCCCAGTCTGCGATACATCTAAACCACTGTTGCCCTACATTATCAGCAATTGTTACAGTAACTGATTGTGTATGTGGACTACCACCAGGGGCAGATGCGCTGTATAACTGAACCCAAGATGCCCCATTATAATAATACATTAGCTCTTCTGTGCCTGTACTAAATGGATCAAAAACACAACTGAAATTTACATGATCGCCAGGATTTGCCACAGTCATATTTAATATGGCTGCATCAACGTGCTCGTCATCCACACCACCAACGCTTGATGGACAAGCATCAAATGTGTTATCACCCTCACTTGAATCAGGCCAAAGAGAACAATCTGCTCCAAATGATGCAGTACAATTATAGGGTGTTGGATTATTGTAAAGAATCATAAATGTCGTGTGACCATATAGCAAGGCAGGATAGCTCTGGTCAATTGTTGAGATATTATATTCTCCTGAGCAGAATGAAGAAGTATTCCACAGACTTTGAATATTTCCATAATCATCAGCAGAGAACATTATAGGGTAATCTTCCGCATTACCATTATTTTCAAGTGATTTTAAGTTAAGAGATACTTCTCCTAATGCTGTGTAAAAGCTTCCTGTGATGTTAACAAGGGCATTGGGCAGATAGCTTATCTTATCGGTATTGACTGTTGCAACACGAGTTACATTTATCTGTTTAGTTACAGTATTTGATGGTTCCGCTATCTGGAATACAGTTATATTGTATGCTGCGATTGAAAGTCCTCCTGGCTGAGCTACCCAACTTTCTGTGAAGTTCCCCGATGCAAGTACTGAAATATTTTTTGGGTAACCAAAGATACTTGATCCGCTTGAGTTCACTATATCAACGGTGACATTTCGATCACGATCCCAATATGCTCCTGTAATAATTACATAGTCACCAGATTGATATGCAATTTTATCTGTTGACATATTGTATGTGACAATTTCAATAGTAGTGAAATTTGAGAGATGAGTGTATGCTGTATCAGTCGAGTTTATGGTGTAAGTACCCAATCTCTGAGTTGAAGGGATTGTCCACATATTAGTTATTCCACCAGAAATGTTAGCGGGTATTGTTGTCGGATAAGTTGCAACGGATTGACCTGAGCTGTTGTATATGTCAAGAGTAATATCTGTAAGTGGGCTATATTTAATTCCAGTAATATTTACAAACTCGTCAACTTTGTACCAACTGTATTGTGTTGAGATATTAATGGTTCTTCCCTCAACATCAAATGATGCAGTTGTATTTTTTCCAGGGTTTGATGGTTGGATTGCCGTAATATTATATACGCCTAGGGCAGCATCAAAAGATATATTCCACTCATCATAGATGTTCCCCGACCCATTAGAAGTAAGATTTAATGGACCATAAACAGTATCACTATTTGAATCGGTTATATTTATAGTGACCTCTGCTGAATTATCCCAACTGTAACCGGACAATAATATTGTGTCGCCTTGTTCATAATCACTGAACTCCGTCTGGACAACCGCTGTCACTACTTCAAAAGTTGTGGAGTTTGAATGAGAACTGTTTGTTGTATCGGTAGCATTTACTGTATATGTACCCAGCTGTTCTGCAAGGCCAATCGCCCAAGTGTCTGTGATCCCACCTGATATATTTGATAATACCTCTTTTGGATAAGAGGGCATTGATTCATTGCTCTCGTTGTAAATATCAATACTCACAAGAACTTGGGAGTTAAATCCAGTACCAAAGATTGTGGCGGTCTCTCCACGGATGTAATTTGGTTGATCAGTGGTAACTTTAAGTGAGACGTAATAAATGTTAAATGTTCCTGACTCTGAATCATTTATGTTATCCCATGTGTCGTTAACCCAAATAGTATAATCATACTGGCCGACAATCCTAGTTTCTAGGAAAGTTGCGTTGTATGTATCGTCTGCGTTGTCATCTGTTAATGTAAGGTTATAGACTGTTGAATTTGGATATATAATTGATACTTTGGCATAACTGATTGCATTATTATCTAAAAGTTTTGCTGTAATCAATATTGGGCTACCGAGTGGACTGGAAGTGTTATCTGGTGTCAATTCAGTCACGTTTGGCTTTATTGTATCAAATGTATCACAAGAGCCTGGCTCTGCCATGACTGAAACATTTACATCATCGTTATCATAATATTGCCCACCATCTGCACATTCGTCATCCTCACCATCCCAATCTGCTATGCACCTAAACCAGTGCTGACCCACATAATCATGAAGTGTTACCTCAACAGTTTGGTTGTGCGGATCAGCTCCCGGTGCTGATGCACTGTAGAGTTGATTCCAATCTGTACCATTATAATAATACATAAGTTCTTCTGTGCCTGTGCTGAATGGATCAAACTGGCATGTGAAAGCCACTGTCCGTCCAGGGACAGACTGGGTTACATTAACAAACGCGTCTTCAACGTGCTCGTCATCCACACCACCTACGCTTGACGGACACGCATCATAAGTATTGTCGCCTTCACTTGAGTCTGGCCAAAGAGAACAATCTGCTCCAAAGGAATTAGAGCATGTCTGCAGTGTGATGTCTTCATAGGAAATATCAAAGGTTGTATTAGCATTCAACTGCTCCGGATAGGTCTGATCTTCTGAAAGCACCATGTATGTGCCTTCACAGTAATTTGCTGCATCCCAAGCATCTGTGATATCGCCTGCACTATCTGCTTGCACTATTTTTGGATATTCAAATGCAAGACCATCATCAGTAAGGCGTCTTAACCAGAGCTTAACGTTTCCGGACGCAGTATAGAAACTCCCAGTGATGTTAACATAAGTATTTGGAAGGTAGAAAGGTTTCAGTGTGTTCAGCGACGCAGCAAGAGTGACGTCGACAGTAATGGAATAGTTTTCGCTATTATCTTCAAACTGAAGAGCTGTTATATTGTAAACCTCAGCACCTACGCTGCCTCCCGGTTGTGCAACCCACGAGTCAGTTATCTGTCCGACAGGATTAACAACCACTTCTTTTGGGTAGCCCGATGCAGAGTGACCACTACTGTTAACAATGTTAATAGTAACATTTTTATCACGATCCCAGTAATAACCTGATATAAAGACAGTATCCCCAGACTTGTATGCTGTTAAGTCTGTTGAGATATTTTGACTGACAATACTAATAGTAGCATTCTGCTGAAGGTTGTTGTACAATATGTCTGTTCCATTCAATGTGTATTCTCCAACAGAGGTTCCAACCAGTATGTTCCAGGATCCGTTCAATCCGCCAGTACTATTTGCAGTCATGTTATTTGGATAGCCAGTCACCGATACATAGCTACTGTCGTAGATGTCAATTGTCACATTATTGTCAACAGAAAAACCTGTGACAGTGTAATTGAGGGCATCTTTTGCTTTATACCAGGGATATTCTATCAATATTGAGACAATGCGCTGGTTGACGGTAAATACATATTCATCAAACTTATTCGGATTTGAAGGCTGGTATGCACTAAGCGTATAATCTCCTAACTCAGCATTGTAATCAAGGCTCCAGCTGTCATCAAGGTCACCAGATGAGTTGCTTGAAAGGTTAATCGGTCCATACACCACCACTCCAAACGGATCGGTGATATTCAATGAGATATTTTCGTCAGGATCCCATTTTGTTCCAGAAATGTTTACATTATTACCCTGGAGGTATGTCGGACTATTTGTCTGAATGACTGCTGTCACAACTTCAAAAGTAGCTGTTCCATTCCTATCTGGATCGGATATTTGCGATGTATTAATTGTATATACACCAAGATACGCGTCTTCTGGAATTTCCCAATTATCACTTATCCAACCCGATGAATTTGACATTATAAACTTGGGATATCCAAGTACAGGGTCGTTTAATGGGTCGATTACATATAGTGTTATATTGCTGATTGCCGTAAACCTCCCAGAATAAATATTTACAGTTTCATTACGAACATAGCTTTCACGACCTGTATTTATCTCTAAAGGATCGTACAAGATTGAAAAGTTGGATTCCTCACTATCGTTGATATTACTCCACGTATCATTTGCCCAAATGGTTACATTATACGCCCCCACAACATAAGTGTCATAGAATGTGACATTAAAAAGATTATCAAGATTGTGGTCTAGCATCTGCACAGTTACTGAAGATCCATTTGGATAATCAATAACTGCTGCGACATAACTTAGGTTATTTGTATCTGTGACTTCTGCACTTATATTGAGAGAAAACCCAGATATTGTGCTGCTTTCATTAACTTTAATATTTGTCACATTGGGTCTGGTGGAATCAAATGTAATACATGTTTCTGGAATCTGAATAACCGATAGATTCACATCGTCGTTATCAAAGTAAGACCCACCATCAGCACATTCATCATCCTCACCATCCCAATCAGCGATGCACCTAAACCAATGCTGACCAGTATAATTATCAAGAGTGACTACTTCTGATTGGGTGTGCGGATCCGCGCTTGGACCAGAGCCGCTGTAGATCTGTCGCCATCCTGTGCCGTTATAATAATACATATATTCCTCTGTACCTGTACTAAATGGGTCAAAATCACATGAGAATAAGACGTCATCTCCTGCTCCTGCAACAGTCATATTTAGTGTTGCTTCGTTAACATGTTCATCATCTGTTCCACCAACACTGTCGGGACATGTATCAAAAGTATTGTCTCCCTCTGGCGGGGGCCAGGTCGATGCTGCAAACCCAAATGCCTCGGTACTGGTGTATGAATCTGTGTTTCGATATTGTATAGCAAACGAATGGTTTGCAAATAACTGATCAGGATAATCCTCATCACGTGCTTCAGCATAATAATTACCTGGACAATACCCTCCAGTATAGAAGATATGGTACACATCTCCAATCGAATCTGAGGATTCTACTATTGGATAACCAAAAGCTTTGGTGGATGTGGCTGTGTTCTTAATCCAGAACTTGACATTTCCACTTGTGGAATAATAGTTACCAGATAAATTAGCATTCTCATATGCTGCGTACACGGATTTATCAGATGTAAGGGTAGCTGTCTTAGTCACATCAATCATGACATGATCAGCTTCTGCTGATGCTAATTTCTGGAATGCAGATATATTATAGGTTTCGATTGTTCCAGCACCAGGTTGAGCTGTCCAATATTCTTCAAGATACCCATTAATGTCTGCTGTAACATCTTTTGGATAGCCAGATGCTGAAACATCTGAACTGTTTTTGATATCAATTGTAACATCAGCTCCTCGGTCCCAATATTGACCAGTAATATTAACGGTTTCACCGGAATTAAATGCGTATATTTTTGTATCGATAGTTTGTCTTACCTGTTGGATGACTGCAGATGATTGAAGGTTATTGTAAAGATAGTCTGTTGCATTAACAGTATAATTTCCTAATCCATATGTTGCAGTCCAGCTATCTGTTATTCCACCTGTACTATTTGAGGTCACGTTCTTTGGATAACTTCCAACAGACTGACCTGAACTGTTGAAAACATCAATGGTCACATTTGCTTCTGGACTAAAGCCTGTCCCAAATATCTCAATGTTTTCTGATGATTTGTACCAGTCAAATTCAGTGATTAGACTAACTGTTCTTTCGGTAACTATAAAAGTGACATTATCCTGTTTTGATGTATCTATTGGTTCAAACCCAAATACCCAGTATTCCCCTGCAGATGCACCATAACCGATGTTCCAAGAGTCAACAATGTAACCAGATGCATTACTGGTCACATTATGCGGTGTATATGACCCATAACCCAATGGGTCTGTGATATTAATTGTCACGTCAACATCACTGTTCCAATTATATCCAGTTATTGCGACTGTGTCACCCTGTTCATAGGTTGGGTTATCTGTTTCAACGATCGCTGTGACAACATCAAATGTCTTCTGTCTGCTCCTATTCAAATAACCAATTTGAGTCGTATTAATTGTGTAGGTTCCAAGATCTGCACCGCCAGGAATTGTCCAAGAATCATTAATCCCTCCCGTACTATTAGCAATCAGTATTTTTGGATACCCAGAAACAAAGGCTAGCGAAGGATCGTATAATGTTATATTTATTGATGCTCCTGCAGGGAATATACCTGCAAAAGTATAAGCTATGTCGGTCCTGATGTAATTTTGCCGGTCGTTTGAGATTGTCAGATTTTGTACTGTGAACGAATCTGTTGCATATATGTCTGAATTATTGGTTTGATAAGTCAATATTGAATATACTCCAGCAGGTGTCACGATCGGGACTGACCAATAATGTGTGAAAGTTCCTCCTGTGCAAATGATGGTTTTAGGATATCCGCCGACAAGTGTACCGGTCGAATCAGTTATGTTAACAGTAACATTAGCGCCGCTTGGCCAATCAGACCCGTCAATCTGTACAGTATTGTCGATTATATATACTGATGCGTTTGCCGTAACCCCAGGATTGGTTCTTGTATGAGTAAAATTAGATGAAGCAAAAGATGATAGTCCCTCACTATCGTTACATTGCACATTCCATACAAATATGCCTTCTTGTACAGTAACAGGGACGTTGGTATTTGAATCATTCAGGACAGATGAAACAGATACATTTGGTTCCCATGAACCGGAGAAATTTCCAAAGAGTGTGCAGTCAAGCAAGGTTGAATCATCCGTGACATTAAATTCAAAATTTACCTTTTGTTCGTACGACGTGGTAGCTGTTTCAGGTTGTCTGAGAGTAACGTTAGGATAATAATTGAAACTGATATTTAGTATCGGTTGGTTTGATGCAGCTTCTGAGGAGTCAAAATCATCCTGAGTTAATGAAGCGGTTTCAGGTGATTTAAGTGCAATCGAGAGCTCGGTTTCACCATTCGCGACCTCATATCTTAGCATATCTGTAACATTAAAGTAAACCCAGCCTGTTGATGTTGTTGGTTGGCTGTCTTCTGCTGTAAGATTACAATCGGTCGCATCATCAAATGCAATTCCACAAACTTGGTTATTATGTGTGAGAGATGTCTCATCTTGTCCATCCCAGGTATCGTCAAATACATGATATGCCTGAACTGATGCTGTTGCCCCATTACTTGCAATATTCATATGTAAAGTAGCTTCTGTTATTACAATATTTGAAGGAAGGTTGGATATATCCCATTTCATGTATGTCCTGTAGTATCGGTTAGATCTGTCACGTACAGCTAAAACACCTGTATTGTAGGTTGTCGTACCGCGGTTGCTCTGAGTATATGCATCATCTGTGATGAAGGTATAATCAAATTCTGTGAAAGCTGGGTCATCTGGTGTAAGAGTAAAAGAGTAATTTTCTCCTGGAACAATTGCTTGGATTTTTGTCCAGTTACCAAAGCAAGTTTGGGTACTGAAATTGTAATCTTTACACTTATAGAGGAATCGGCCGGTTGCAGTAGCAGTGACTGTTGCATTGGTAAAATTAAGGTCTGTTGGGTCGATTGCATAAGATGTAAGAGCACCTTTCTTAAGGGTCTTGTTGGTTTGTTCAATGTATAGGGTCTTATTTTCAAACTGTTCTGGCCGGATATTCTTAAATACAATCTTTTTGATACTTTGGTTTTCAACTTCAATTTCAAGTTTATGGCTGTAATTATCAATACCTTCAGTAATCATCTGAGCCAGACCTCGTTGTTGCACACCCTTACTGTCGAGCATTGAAATTTCTGCGATTCGTTTTCTGACAACATCAACTATCATATATTGGTCAGCCAATGTTTCCAGAACACTATCATTTTCGCCGGTGATCTGATATATATTGCCTTCCGAGTCCCGGATTTCATAGGTAATGTTAAATGATTTCCTAATAGTCGCAGCATTATTCCAAGTCATGTTTCCAGTAAGGTTAAGATACGCGGACCCGTTAACAATAATTACATCACCTGAACTGCCTGTAAGATTTGTTGAGGTCATGTTCTGTAGAGAAATGACGGATTCATTATCCGTCGAGTTGAAATTTATAAGAGTGGAATCTGTTGTATTTGACAGAGTCAAATTTTGATCTGTTACAGTTAGGTTTGTAATTGATGTGTTTGTCTGGTTTATACTTAAGTTAGTTAGATTCAGCGAGCTGTTTGTTGTAATATTGACTGTAATGTTAATATTGGTAGTTATATTGATTATACTACTAATATTATCAAAGGAATCATTGGTTTTATTCCCAGTCTGATTAATGATGCTTTGATTTATCTCATTTGTCAAATTTATATATACAGAGCCGTTGATATTAACAATATTACCTGAAATATTTATGGTGTTGGAGTCAGGACTCACAGATGAATTAACTGTCGATGCATTTATTGAATTATTGGTTTCAAATGCATTAGTTAGATTTCTTGTTGAGAAATTTGTTAGAGTAAGGTTTTCAGTGCTGTTAGTAATTGAATTGTTCACTAAATCTGTGTCGGATGGATGGGTCAGGTTAAGATATAATGAGCCATTTATGTCAATCAATTCTCCTGTTAGATTTGTTGGATTATTGACAGTGTAATTGGATTCCACACTATCATTTAATACATAATATACTGACTCATTTGAGATTATTATTGACGTATTTGTATAGTTGATAGTACCCGAACCATAGCCATTAATGACATTTGTGGTCTGATTACCTGTCAGGTTAAGATAAAGGAAACCGTCAATTTCAATAGTATCTGATTGATTCAAGGCTAGCGATGAATTAGACGATATACTTGAAATTACTCCAGGCAGTGTCAGCATGATTGCTGTAGCTAATAGAAGGATGATGATTACATCATTTCTATCAATCCGCCAGTTCATGATCTTTTGCATGCTAATGCTCCGTGTGAGTATATTGTAATGTGTCTGATACCAAGGCAGTCGAGTGGCCTGCCCTCTTCTATTGTCTTTCGAATTACATGGTTTCTAAGGAGGCGAGGTGATATGGATATGCCAGAACGTTTAGAATAGAAAGAGAACAACTGACTTATCCTCCTCGTTGACATAGGTGTCTCTCTTGAAGAGATCAAAGAATTATCTGATTTTTTTTGCGTTGAGTATGATTTCAGAAGCTGATAAAGTGATTCTGAAATTGCAACATAACGTTCATTGAGTTTTGTGGTTTTAGGGAAAAAAATTTTGCTCCCGATCAGATTTTTTCTTGTAAGAAGAGTTAATTCCTTTGGAGTACACCCGGTCTCTTTTAAAATCAAGAATATGAGACGGTCTCTTTTATTAGTGATGGACCGACCAAAAGTGAGGATTTCTTGATCTGTTGATTCCTTTTTCTTACGGATACTTTTTAGTGCAGGGCGAAGTGGATTCTTTGCAGTCTGTTCTTTTAGGTAGTGGGCTCTGAGTTCCCTAGCATTATTTTCAGCAATTTTGGCTATTTTACACGTTTCCTTTAGAATTTGTTGGATACGGCGAATAGACAAGGGTTTAGAATTAGATTCTATGATAAATTCATGGTTTGTTTTAGGGATAACAGACAGTAATATTGGTGGTACTGTAATATGTTTTTTGTCTGTAAGGATAAGTTTTTCATGATTAATCTGTGAAAGTTTAATCTTGGCAAGTTCAGATATACGAAGCCCACAAAATCTAAGGAACCCATATATTAAAATAGAACGCGTAGACAATTTTGCGGCCTGAAATCTAGAGATTAACGATTTACAATCTGTTATCTCTAACACCTTTTAATCTAACCTCTTAAGTTGCTATCCAACAAAAAATTACGTATTAATAACAAAAAAGAATTAATATATAAATATTGCTACATCACAAAAATTTCTTAATTATACCAAAACAGAAATTATATTTAAAGGTTCTTATCAAGGAAAGTATTCGGATTTATAACAAATGAGAAATAAAAAAATTATTATTTAATAGATTAAGATTTCGTCTTAATTACAAAAGAGAAACAAAAGTGCCCCAACAGCCCACCTGAGATCCTGATGTCGCAGACAGTAGTTTCGCATTTATAACAAATGAGAAATTATTGATAGCGGCATAAATAAGACAGTGTTACTTAATCGGCAGATTAATATATGGAAGCTTTTTTTAGTTATTCTTAGAGGTGAAAATATGTTTTATTGTAAGCACTGTAAAACAAATTCTGCCGTAAAAGCTGGTTTACGGAAAAACAAAGTTGGGTTT
>JAIPIC010000084.1 GCA_021734865.1 Candidatus Woesearchaeota archaeon
TTGTTTGATGATCCATCGACGAAGTCGAGGGGTCCATTTAGTGTATCTTCTTGGTTGCATGTTTACCTCCAACCAAGAAATAAGATAACATACTACTTACAGATATTTATAACTGTGCAATAATTACGGTTTAGAACAAACGAGCCCTTCAACCATAAACTATATATATTAAGATACCAAAATAACAAATAACATTAACTTGGGGTGGGAGAATGAAAAAATCAAATTACAATTGGGTATTTTACCTGGGACTTTTTGCAGGACTTCTCATGGGAGTGCTTGGTCTGGCATTTAGACTCAATGAATATGCTAATTATATAAATGCAGTAATTGTAATCCTTGGATTTGTATATGGTGGATTATTGGTAAATCTCAAAGAGACAGAAAAAATAGTCATCGCACTGATATTAGTACTTTTGTCAACTCCAGCGAATGTAATGTATATACCTGGAATAGGGAATTTCCTTGCCAAAGTCTTGAGTTCCATGACATTGTTCCTTGCGCCAATGGCACTGGCTGTCGGTTACAGAGTACTTTTTAAGCATATCGCAAGCAAATAATTTTTTTTCTTTTTATTTTCTGGCTTCTTGATCTACATCTATCCTGTTTTGAAAGCAAAGTTTTATATATTATTATGCATTATTATGCATAATGGTAAGGCCAAGAAAGACAAAAAATGTGAATTTTGATCCTGATGTCTGCTATTTTAAGCCAAGAGCAGTGCCATTGAGCCAATTGGAAGAAGTGCAACTGACAATCGATGAACTTGAGTCCATGAGGTTATCAAATATTGAAAAACTTAACCAAATTGATGCAGCCATGAGCATGGGCGTACACCAATCCACATTTCATAGGACGCTTTCAAGAGCTAATGAAAAAGTGGCTGATGCTCTTGTGAATGGAAAAGCAATCAGGATTCATGGAGGGGATTACAAAATGCCTGCAAGAGATGGAACTGGACCAGCAATAAGAAACCTAAGAGGGATGGGAAGGCGCAGAGGTCCTTATGGTGCTGGATCTACAGATTACTGTATCTGCCCTAAATGTGGTAAGAGAGTACCACATATCAGAGGAGAACCCTGCAACCAAAGGAAATGCAATGAATGTGATACTTTGATGACAAGGGAATAGGAGGAGAAAGAATGAGAATCGCAATTAGTGCTGAAAGCAAAGACATGGATAGTCTTATTGACCAGAGATTTGGTAGATGTAACTATTTCTTGATTATTGAAGATAAACGAATGATTGATGCAGTTGAGAATGAAGGTGCATCGCAGGGTCACGGTGCTGGAACAAGAGCTGCACAGCAATTAGGTGAGTTAGATGTAAAAAAAGTAATCACAGGTGATGTCGGTCCAAAAGCAGCAGATGTACTAAATCATCTGAATATAGATGTATACCACGCATCTGGATCAGCAAGAAAGGCTTTAGAAGAATTTGAGAACGGAAATCTCAAGATTATATCAAACGAAGCAGCAGATGACATCAACTCTCAACCAAGAGACATCAGTTCAGATGCCCAAGATGACTTAACTGGAAGGGTATTTTTCCCGCTCTTAGATAACAATGGAACCGATTCCAGGATATCCCCACACTTTGGCCATGCCCCGTTCTTTGGTCTGTATGATATCAAAACAAGAGAATTTACCATAACAGGCAATAGTCTGAGCCACACAGACCCTAACAAATCACCTGTCGATCAGATTATTGAAGCAGTTGACCCTACAATTGTATTTGCTCAAGGTATAGGCGCAAGAGCTATCATGCTTTTCAAAGAGAAAGGGATAGCAATAAGGACCGGTTCTTATGGCACAGTCAAAGAGGTTATTAACAATATGGATAATCTTGATGAACAGATATCAGATTGTGGCCACCATCATTGAGCCATGAAACTCATATGAAGACAGTAGCAATAACAGGAGGCAAGGGAGGTACAGGTAAGAGTACAGTGGCAACTTCACTTGCTTACGAGCTAGCTAAAGACCATGAAGTCTTGCTTGTTGATGCAGATGTTGATTGCCCAAATGATCACATTCTACTAGGAATAAACCGAAAAATCTACGAACCAGTCTACCAACGAGTGCCAAAATGGGATTTGGATAAATGTAAAAAATGCGGTCAATGCGCTAAAGTGTGCAGATTAAATGCTATTATTGCATTAAAAGGCATAAATCCTACACTTTCTGGGCTATGCAATGGTTGTGGTGCTTGCGAACTGAAATGTCCTACTGATGCAATTAGTTGGCAAAGAAAAAAAATAGGACAAATATTTTCTGGAAATAAATATAACATCGACTTACTATCAGGTGAACTGCTTCCTAATGAGCCAATTTCAGAGTCAATTGTCAATGCTCTCAAAGACATAATTATACAAAAGAGAGATGACTATGATTACATAATCATAGATACCGCAGCAGGTACACACTGTCCAGTAATTGCTGCACTTGAGATTTGTGATCTGGCTTTTGCAGTCACAGAACCAACTCCTCTTGGAACTCATGATCTTGAATTGATATTGAGATTACTTAAAATGATAAGTGTCAAGCCGTTTGTAATAATAAACAGGTCTGATATTGGAAACAAGGATCCCATAACTGCATTAGCTAAGAAGTATTTGGCAAGTATTGTCTGTGAGATACCATATTCAAAAGATATTATCCTAAGCTACGCACATTCTGAACCTATTGAAGGAGATTTTGTCAAAATATTGCGTAGAGAGATTGAGAACCTATGAAAAAAATTACAGTATTAAGTGGAAAAGGAGGTGTTGGTAAGAGCAGCATAACTGCATCTTTAGCAATATCAATAGCCGAAAAACACCGAATAGCATGTGCTGATTGTGATGTAGATGCTTCTAATCTGAGCTTGATTTTTGGAATCAACAAGTTTGATGAATGGAGTTCAATAACGACAAAGGAGAAAGCCAGTTTTGATTATCAGAAATGCAATTCATGCGGGAAATGTTTTGATGCATGCCATTTCAAGTCAATCGAGATGATAGATGACCGTCCACTATTGAAACAGTTCAGCTGTGAAGGATGTGGGGTTTGTGAAATTGTGTGCCCTTCCAAGGCAATAACGATGTTACCCATAGACAACGCTAAAATAGGAATAGCCTTGACAAAGTATGGCTTCAATATATACTCAGCCCAATTGAACATAGGTGAGTCAGGATCTGGGGGGATCGTATCAGAAGTCAAAAAGATGGCACAAGATGCCCAGGCAGATATAATGCTGATAGATTCCGCAGCTGGCATAGGGTGTCCAGTAATTGCTTCTGTATCAGGAAGTGACTATGCGATTATAGTGACTGAACCAACTCCAACAGGATTTCACGACATGAAAAGAGCGATTGAGATATTAAAACATTTTAAGATTAAATTTGGTCTGATAATCAATAAATATGACATAAATGATTGCAGTAATATTGAAGATTATGCTGCAGCAAATTCAATTAGTGTATTATCAAAGATTCCATATGACAAAGCATTTGCCAAGGCACTAGTAAACTGTATCCCAATAATTAGTACTAGCCCAAGTTATAAAGCGATATTTGAAGATATCAGAGATAAAGTATTAAAAAATGTCATCCCATAGGTGGCCATGGTGGCCTACCTGCGCTTGTTAACATAGAAATGCCAAACACAGCAACAAGAAGAGTAAATATCAGTCCTAAAACCTTTGGGTGGAATATTGTCATATATGCGTTGTTTACAGCGTCTCCTGAATCTGTACTTCCTTCTGCTCCTTCTGTCATCTTGTCCCTTATTGTTGAAGAATTCTGACCTTGTGTCTCCTCAAGCAGAACTTGTCCTCTAGCATAACCAAATGCGACCAGTAAAAGTACAATGCCAAGCACAGCTATAGTCCATATAATTCCATTATGGTGTGTTATAAGATTCTGAAGGTTCTCAGCTGAAGCTCCAAATAGTTTGTAGAACATCAACAGCATTACAGTAAATATTAGAACCACAGTCAACCAAGGAGCTAGGAATGAAACCATGATAACTGAGGTTTCTGAAAATAAAAAAAGAAATGCAATACAGACAGCAATTATAGCATGAAGCGGCTTTTTATCACCCAGGAGTTTAGTGCTCTGGAGTATGGCATACACAATAACAAATACAAAAACGATTGTGAACCATATCTTAAAGTTCTCCAGCAGACTTATATCCAGGATGCTTGCCATTTAATCTCCCTTAAGTACGTCTCCAAACTTCTCAAAGGCGCTCATAAGTCCATTCTTCCCAGAGTCGTCGCTGTCATCACTAGTAATGAATCCGACGATTATTCCAAATATGAGCAACACAATCACCAGCGCCTGCGTCTCGGGATTACTGAGCCAATCAAGCCATCTTGGCCATTCGCCTGCTTGTCCCCACCATCCTGCTGCATTGGTGAAAATATATCCAATCACTAGGATAGAAAATATGACCAGCCAAGTTGCAAGAGATGTTCCTGCAAAATGAAGTCTGTGGCCAAACACTCCGACCATAATTAGTAGCATGACAATAGCAACAATCACAATGCTCACCTGGGGCAGAGCCTGATTGATTATGTCAACTATGTCTGCGCCTGGTGGATAACTATTCGTCACATGCGGAATCACGACCGCAAGACCCATAATCATTGCCAGTACGACATTGAAATTTTTCCTGCCATCCCCTAGAACTTTAGTTTTCTGAAGGATTGCAAAGATTAATACAAATATTAACAGGAACGGCAATAAAGCCTCCATAAGTCCAAATTTATCATTCATTGTTACGAAAAAATTTACATAGCTGTAATCCGCCATTTTGAAAACCTCCTTATTCACCGTCCGAGCTCTTTGGCTCTTTTTTATCGGCTGTGATATAAAACATCATTGCTATAATAAAAACAAGTAATATCAGCGACGCGACCCATTCCATATGCCAGTTTCCTTTCATATAATCCCAGAACCATTCAAGGAAACTCTCGCCGCTATCAGTCTTGATTGCATGTAGGAACACAAGAATAATGGCTGCACCCAAAACACCTGCAAAGACCCATCTAGCCTTTCCAAGTGCAGTAAAAACATCTTCATCTTCACTATAAAAAGTCCCGATAAGCATAAGGAAACCAACAGATAGGATAAGGAAAATGACAGTATTTGCAACAGCCTCATTAATCAATGATACAAGTCTGGACGAAGCCACGACCAGGAATGCACATACAAAAGCCACCATAGAATTGAGGCTCTTCTTAGTATATGTCTTTCCACCAATTTCTACTGTCCCGAGAATCTTGGTCTTTTCCATAATCCCAAAGACTATTGTGAAAACCAGAAGATAGGGGAGTATGACATCGTAGATTCCAATCTCTCCAAAGAAACCTATTACTTGTCGAAATACAGAATCTGCCATATTAGTATACAAAAGAATGGGTATATATTTAAACTTTTCGCTTTGAAAGATTGGTTATTTTCATCAAGAATTCTGACGAGAAAGGTGTCAGGGTCATTGGTCAATCTTGAATTATTATACTCACTTTTGATTGAGATATCAACTGAGTTAAAATCATATCATAATCTGACTGCAACTGAATACTACAATTAGAAAACAATAAGGTTAACACTCTAAGGTATTCATATTGGAATAAATATGTCAAGCAGATATATATATCTGCATTGTCTATATACTTCTTATGAAAACAATTGAAGAAATTAACCAAAAGATCACAAAAGGTGAAGCTGTTGTTGTCAATGCTCAGGACATCATAAGGCTTGCAGATGAAGATGGTCTGTCCAGAACAGCCCGAGAAGTTGATGTTGTAACAACCGCAACCTTCGGACCGATGTGCTCCTCTGGTGCATTTCTTAATTTTGGACACACAAAACCAAAAATTCGAGCTTCACAGGTATGGTTCAATAATGTGCCTGCTTATGGCAGTATTGCAGCAGTTGATGCTTATCTTGGAGCAACAGCACTTCCCGAAAACGACCCAACAAACTCAGAATATCCGGGAGCTTTTTCTTATGGAGGTGGACATATAATTGAAGAACTCATCGCAGGTAAAGAAGTTCGACTCGAGGCAAAATCATACGGAACTGATTGCTATCCGAGAAAATCTTTTGAGAAGACAATTACAATTGACGACCTCAGAAATGCAACCCTTACCTGTCCGCGCAACTGCTACCAGAATTACAACGTCGCAGTCAATGCAACAGACAAAACAGTATATACCTATATGGGAAAACTCAACCCAAAATTCGGCAACATCCACTATTCGACAACAGGCCAACTCTCCCCGTTGATCAATGATCCTTATTACAAGACCATAGGAATAGGAACCCGTATCTGGCTGGCAGGTGACCAAGGTTATGTGTATTATCATGGAACCCAGCATGACCCCAATGCAGCGAGAACACCAAACGGAGTTCCAAAAGAGGGCTCAGGCACACTATCGGTAGTAGGAGACATGAAAAAAATGGACTCAAGATACATTAGAGGAGTCTCACTGACAGGATATGGGGTATCTCTCTCAGTCGGAATAGGAATTCCTATACCAATACTTAATGAAGATATTCTCAAATCAACTACTGTCTCAGATAACGACATCAAAGGACAAGTTATAGACTATGGCTATGATTACCCAAATGCGATAGCTAATACAATTGCAGAAGTTAGCTACGGTGAATTGAGATCAGGATCAGTGGAAATCTACGGTCAGAAAATACCAACAGCTCCGCTCTCGAGCTATCCGCTTTCTCTTGAGATTGCAGAACAGCTTGGAAACGAAATCAGACAAGGAAAGTTTCAGCTTAGCAAAGCAGTCCAGACACTCCCTGGACCAGAGGTCATAAAATGAACCTCCTCGGACTGAAGTCCGAGGTATCAAGTAATTAAGCAAAGGAAGTAACTTTTCTTTGTGGCACAAAATTCCAAGCACCTTGAGATTGGGAAATATAATTTTTTATTACATCACCCGTAAC
>JAIPIC010000085.1 GCA_021734865.1 Candidatus Woesearchaeota archaeon
AAATGTTCAAGAAATATTTGAAAGAAAAGTTGTTCCGCATGGAAACGGTGCGAAGATTCTTGTTCAGAAAAAAGATATTGGGAAAAGAGCATTTGTAATTATCATTAAAGATTGATTATTTGTTTATGTCCCACACCCGGTTCTCGGTAAAGTCAATCCATAGTTGACATTATTTAATTCACCAACAATCCCATATTAAGCAAAGACATATGGTACTTAAGCAAAGACATATGGTACATTAGATGATATCCGGATCTTAAGCTCGCATTTTATGAAAAATCGATATTTCACATAGTTGGATTCTATGGTTGGGATTTCATAACCCCGTCATTTCCATAGGTGCTATTTTTCCATGAGATTTCTATACTTTTTCTGGTAATGGTCCATTGTAGTCACAGTTTTCTTTATTCTATCCTCCGCATATCCTGTGACTTTTCCTGAATTTAACAGAGCTTCAGGCGTTAGGTCCTTCTGGATATCTGCAACTGCTGCTGCGAGTGGATAATGTTGTGTAAAATACATCTGGACTTCGCCAAGTATCTCACCCATCACGACCACGGAATTTGCTATTGTCGCAACTGCCTGATAGACTTGATCCACCCCGTGAATTTTGGTATTTATTGTCTTTAGGACGTAATCAAAGAATTCTGTTGATTTCATAATAGCGTGCCTGCTCGACTCGAGAACTGCTACTTGATTCTGTCTGACAAGCTGCATCCTGTGGCTGGCTTCATAGATCTTATCATTCAAATCGATTACATTTACCTGCTTCATGAGAGCATGGTCAATATCGAAATATCTTTTCTTCATCTCTGTGTATTCTGGATCCAATGCGGTCATATTTGCCAGTTTCTCGGTTAATGTCTTTCTTTCTGCTGTGAGGCTTGTATAGCTTTTATTGGCGTCATATATTGCTTGAGTTGCTCCCACTTCCTGATTAACATCCCCCTCAAATCCTTTTACAAGAACTTCAATATTCTTCTGGGTGTTCTGTTCACAGACTTTGAGCTCCCCATTAAGATCTTCAAGAGAATCGATTGTCTGTCTTACCATATCGAGATAATCAGAAGCAATGATCGAATCTAGTGATTTGCTGGTATTTAATATTCTATTAAGATACTTGGATTTTCGCAAAATAGGTATCTTAGCAACATATCTTAATCTGCTTTTCCATCTCATCTTCCTCTGAAGACCGTTCATCTCAGTCGACATCTTGTCCATTGTCATTATTAGTTCAGATATATTACCTCCAACACCCCCTTCGTTGTCTATGTTGTCTCCTGCCTTGTAACCAATGAAATAGTCCTGAATTGTCATCTTTTACCTCCTTTGTGTCCCATGAGTCCATATCCTTGATTGAATGTCCGTCCAGAGTCTTTGTATTTTGACATTGGATTTAGGCTCAATTCTGGATTTGAGACTACTATTCTGTCTAAACTTAGTGAACTGTTCGTAATTGGTATCGTGCCAAGGATTGGTTTCGTATTCAGTTTAGGAGCCAGGTTCATGTCTTGTGTAATGTCCTGGATGTTACTTCCTAAATTGTCAGACTGGTATTTCAAAGAGAATACATTAGGACCATGATTAGGGCTAAGATCAGGACTAAGCTCCGGATCAAAAGCATGATATGTTCCCTGATTCGCATCAGTAATACTATTATCACAAGAATTATTAAAATATCTCAGACGAGAATCTTTCCCGATGGGTTGGTTAATTTCATAGCCAGGTCTCTTTATACTGTATGTTTCCGAACCGTTTGCAAGCTCAAAATCCATACATCCTTTAATTCCATTGTAAAGCAATGTGAGTGCCATAAAAAGTGCAAATTTCAGTGTTTTACCCATCCTCCTCCTCCAGCCACTTGTAGAATCTGTTAAACAGCTTCCCCATCTTTCTCTCTATGAGCTTAAGTGTCTTGCAACTTTTGTCCATATAATCGACTTCCCGACTATCCTCAGCAGTCTGATTTTTATCGGTATGTAAGCCTTCAGTTTCTTTTTTGATGATTGCAGAAAGAGATCTGCCAACATGCATGTTTGTATCAACAGGCAGCCTTATTTTATTAGCAATATCTGTCAAGTAGACTTCCCTCACCCCATCCCTCACTTTCTTTTCCAGTCGTAGAGTGTCTATGGACTGATACATTTCACTACGTACAGGCTTGTCTCCATGGAAAACTGGATTGATAAGCCTGTCTGTCAGGTTATAATGATCACCAGCATAAGCGCTTAAAAGGAGCATACCTCCAAAGGCAGCCCTTTTAAGCAGACTTGTGCGGGGTTTATACATTGGTTTATACATGTCATAATTTAGCATTAGAAGCATGGACCAGACAATATTAATAAGGATTATCAGGAAAAATCAGGAAATCTTTCAGAAATAGAACAAGGTTAGATGATAAAATCATATATCCAGATTATGGTTCTGTATCATTAAATCATATAGAAGTTTTACAAATGTATATGATCATCGGGCCAGTCGGGTTTAATTCTCGCTTTATCGTAATTATAATTCGGCATGTAGTTCTTAAACAATCTTATCAGACTTGTCATCTCCACTTCTTTAATTGAGTCTATACAATCTTGACCCAATGCATCCCGCAAAGAGGAGATTACATGATCATTAAAGAATTTTAAGCGCTCTTTAGGATTTGCCGTAATTAGTATAACCAGTGCCAATTTCATGTCTGATTGCCCAAGAGACTCAAAAGTTACGTATTTTGCTGTAAGGGAGTACATCCAGTGCCTCTCATGAAATTTGTCCAAGTATATTTCCTTATTGATGCCTGGCTTGAACGTTATGGTCAGCAGATACATTGGATCATTATTTTGCACCCTAGTGAAATATTGTACCTTATTCTCATTTTCAAGTTGTCGCCTTATCCTATTGACTGTTTTTAATGGGATTTTGGTCTTATTTGCAATCTGAGTGTCAGAGCTTCTTGAATCCTTAATAAGCTCTTTAAGAATCAGTTGTTCTCTGTCTGACAATTCCATATCATATAAAATGTCAAAGGGATATATATAATTTGTTACTGGTTAGTTCTATGCGAAAGATTTCACAATGGAACATTATTGATCACAATCTTAAAAAAAACAGTTATATTCAATTTTGATCAAATATTATCTGATAGAATACATCTAATAAATACATCTAATAAATACATCAAATAAACATACCTGGAGAATACATCCACAACATCAGTTTCATAAAATATATAATACCATAGTTATTTTACAAGACATAATTAATTGGAAGCAATTATGGGTGATAACTAAGGCCGCATTTGATTGTCTCATCTATGAACCTTACCCAATATGAGGTTACAAAAAGACACATTTGGTTACCTAAGATTAAGTTATATTGCTGTTGATATGGCCAGCTGTGGGGTGGATAATCTGGTATTGATCGAGTCACTAATTAAACCAGATTTCATACTCAGATTGTACTGAAATAATACTATCAGAAAATCGTTTGAAGGGTAACAATTAAGCTCTTATGTTTACAGTATGATACTGTCACATCAAATATGACCTTACATAAAATAAGTTTAAATATGACATAAATAGAACAATAATATAATATTAATGAGACTTTAATACTTCAATCATTAAAATAATGAGAAATAATTAACCATTAAGTTAAGGGCAAATAATATCGGATAGTCTGATTTTTACTGTATTTTATTTAATCTACAATTAATTATTGCAAAAGGAACATTCACAACATATTTTGGGAAAAATAGTTCAAAAATATCAATAGTGTGAGATAAATGGACAATAAGGTACGTTTTAAGGTCACATAATAACATTAAATGCTAGAAGTACAAGAATACGTAATAAATGATCAAAAAGTCAATAACTGTCCAGAATTAACATGAAAATGACAATACCATTATGTAGTAGTAAGGAAAACTATTTATATTGAAACCAACAAACTCTGATTAGGGGAGTTAATGGGTTTTGGGTAACGTTGGTTAAAAGAGGTAGATGAAAAGTTGAAAGTATTAATGTTTGGATGGGAATTCCCGCCGTTCAATAGTGGGGGACTAGGTACTGCCTGTTATGGGCTCACCAAAGGTCTTACCAATCAGGGCGTTAAAGTAACTTTTGTGTTACCAAAAGGTCCAAGTGAAATGACTGATTCTCCATCCCATGTTAATATGGTATTAGCAAACCAGATTTACAAAAGCAATCTATCAAAATTAAATGGTGTCAAATTAAAAGGGGTCGATTCTCTTCTTGTCCCATATATTGCATCTGAGGAATATGAATACCATCTCCAGAAGTTTGAAGAGCTTCGAAAAAAAGATGGGGGATCATATGAAGAGGCCCTTTATGGAAAAGACTTATATCAAGAGGTCCATAGATTTGCTCAGAAAGCAGAGCTCATTGCTCAATTTGAAGACTTCGATATTATTCATGCTCATGACTGGATGACTTTCCCAGCAGCATTAAGTGCAAAGAATTTCTCTAAAAAACCCCTTGTCGTACATGTGCACGCGACAGAATTCGATAGAACCGGCGGTCACCCAAACCAAATGGTTTATGATATTGAACGGGAAGGTATGCAAAAAGCAGACATAATTGTCGCTGTAAGCAATTATACACGAAATATGATAATTAGTCATTATGGTATAGTTCCAGACAAAGTACAGGTAGTCCATAATGCAGTTGATGAGGAAGCAATAAACCCATATGAATATTCAGAATCAGTATATAAATTGGAGCCTGACGAGAAAGTTGTGCTTTTCTTAGGCAGGATTACACTGCAGAAGGGTCCGGACTACTTTGTCAGTGCTGCGCAGAAGGTCCTTAGCAAAATGGACAATGTGAGATTTATTGTAGCGGGAACTGGTGATATGCAAAGCAGGATAATTGAACAGACTGCTGAACATGGAATTTCACACAAATTTATATTTACAGGTTTCCTGAGAGGAAAAGACATTGACAGGATATACAGCATGGCAGACCTATACGTCATGCCTTCAGTCTCAGAACCTTTCGGAATAACTCCACTTGAGGCATTAAAGAACAACACACCAGTATTGATATCTAAACAGTCAGGTGTCAGTGAAGTGCTCAGTCACTGCCTCAAGGTTGATTTTTGGGATGTCGATCAGATGGCAAACAAGATGATTGCAGCCCTGCAGTACGATTCACTTTCGATGTCCCTTATTGAAAACGGACGGAGAGATCTTTCTACAATCAACTGGAACAGTTCCGCAAAAAAGATGCTAAACGTTTATCGTTCAGTGCAATGATTAGGGGGTATTAAACTGGTAACTATTTGCTTTTATTTTGAGGTACACCAGCCTTTCAGGCTAAGGCATTATAATGTATTTGATATTGGAATCAATCATGAATACTGGTACGACGAGAAAAATAAGGATATAATGAGGAAGGTTGCCAGGAAATGCTATCTCCCTACTAATAAGCTCATTCTTCGCCTGATTCAGGAGACAAAAGGAAAATTTAAGGCAAGCTTTTCTGTGACTGGTGTCGCATTAGAGCAATTCGGGATGTATGCGCCTGAGGTACTGGAGAGTTTCAGGAAACTGGCAAAAACCGGGTGTGTTGAATTCATCAGTGAAACTTATTATCACAGCCTCTCCTATATGTACAGTAAGGAAGAATTTGTCCAGCAGGTTGAGAAACATAAGAAATTACTAAAAAAAGAGCTTGGTATCACACCAAGGGTCTTTCGAAATACTGAACTCATATACAACAACGAACTGGCAAAGTTTATCGAGGACATGGGTTATAAAGGGATTATAGCAGAAGGTGCAGATCATGTGCTAGGATGGAGATCTCCAAATTATGTCTATCGGCCTGTAAATTGTGAGAAGATTAAGTTGCTTTTAAAGAATTACAAGCTATCTGATGATATAGCTTTCAGGTTCAGCAATCCTGACTGGAAAGAGTATCCTCTTTCAGTAGAGAAATATGCTGGATGGATAAACAGCGTAAATGGAAGTGGCAACACTATCAATCTATTTATGGACTATGAGACGTTCGGAGAGCATCAATGGTCGACAACAGGGATTTTCAGATTTATGGGCAGGCTTCCACATGAGATATTAAAGCACCCAGACAATAATTTTATGACTGTCAGCGAGGTAGCAGACAGTTATGAGCCAATGGCTGATCTTGACATACACCATATGACATCATGGGCTGACCTTGAGAGGGACTTATCTGCATGGCTTGGAAATAATATGCAACATAATGCTATCAACGAACTTTACAGAATTGAAAGTATGGTGAAGGAAACAGGCGACCCAGTTCTGCTTGAGGACTGGAGGAGACTCACAACTTCGGATCACTTTTATTACATGTGCACAAAATGGTTTGCCGATGGGGATGTTCACAAATATTTCAACCCTTATGATAGTCCCTATGATTCATTTATTGCATTTATGAATGTCTTGAAAGATATTGAACACAGAGTAAAGAAACATTACGATAAAGGTGGTATTGATGAAAGCATTAAAAAAAGTGGAAGCAGAAAAAAGATTTGAAGCTATTGATGGTTCTGTTATAACTGACTTGATTACTCTGGCAGAAACTCTAGAAGATATGAGTGATGATTCATACTATTATCATGTGCAGGCTCATAAGAACGATTTCTCGACATGGGTCAGAGAATGTCTTGAATTGCCAGAGCTCGCTGAGCAGATGGAAAATTCTGACACCAGGGAAGGTGTTGTCATCAAAGTCTTGAAGTTTGTGATAAAGGAACTACATAATGATGTATGATTAGGGTAAAGTCAACTTAAGTAGGTTAAATGGTTCTTCTTTGTAAACAGCAAAATTTATGTCCAAATTCATCGACGGAGAAACCCAACGATGAATCCTTTTTGCAAAGAAGAATTTACTGTAAATAGAGTAATTTACAGTCCCAAAATCTGCTTTGCATATATTTGTTACCCAAACCCACGTTAGT
>JAIPIC010000086.1 GCA_021734865.1 Candidatus Woesearchaeota archaeon
AACTCCTGCTCAAGCAGCAAAGATTGAGTTAAATCTGAAAAGGAATCGATTCAAAAGTATGATAGAACTTTTGCTCGCTTTTTGCAAAGCGAGAATTTGGCTAAAGCCAAAATTCTATTGCTCATAAGGAAACATTGTCATTAAACGAAGGATAAATATATCTTAACAGATTAACATATCATATGAACATCATAGGTATAAGCGGTAGCCATAGGTCTGTTGATTCGAATACAGACAATATGGTCAGGGCAATTATTGATGGAATGGGTGAGTTTATAGCATTAAGGGACTTGGACATAAAATTCTGTACAGGATGTGATAAATGCTTCAAAACAGGCAAAGCATGCGTAATCGTTGATGATATGCCATATCAAAAGATATTGGATGCAGATGTTATAGTACTTGCCTCACCAAATTATTTTAAGAACGTATCAGGACGAATGAAAAATTTCTTTGACAGGACAAATTCTTTGGTTAGTCCAAGACAATTAAAGGGAAAAAAAGCTATTCTGCTTGCTGTAGGCGGACAGCCTGTAACAAATACAATGCACTGCATGTCTATAATGGAAGATTTCTGTTCAGATCATGGAATAACTGTTATTGATAACTTTATCGGTAGAGCGGATAAACCAAATTCACTTGAAGATGCTCATATGAATGAATTAGCAAAGATTAGAAATAATCTGAGATCCTTGTTGGAATCTCTGTAGAACCATCAACATTCATTGTGTCTTTCTGTATTTTTTTTAGAACCCTTGAGATAGATTCAAATTCTGAGAACTCGCATAAAGTACGGGATTTCCGGATATCTTTAAAGCTTACCACAGTAATTCTCTAACTTGTATACATAAATGTTATTAAGTATACACAATCATATACTTATTTACATATTTATGAAATAGTACTATATAAGCTTTTCTATTAGTGTCAAAGAATAGTATAAAGAATTAATAAAAAATTAAGAATAATCAAGAAATATCTTTTTTCTCGACGACATCAGATCCACGTTCAACTGCTTTTCTGCATGCATCTTCACAGTTCATCAGGAATTCACGAGGTGTATTGCTTTTCTTGTAGATTAGCTTAATCATATCCTCTGGTAGAATCTCATCCCCTTCTTCCATCCTGTTTCTGATAAGTTCAACAGCATCATCTTCGTTAAACATGACAAACTTAACTTCATTATCACCAGTAACTTCATTCACTGATTTTGGGAACTTATGTTCAGGTCTGCTTGTAACAAGTATAACTGATCTTAAATAGCCGTCTTCATAATATTCAGGCAGCTCTTCCAGATTTTTTGTCATAAGATTATGCGCTTCATCAACAAGGAATATCACATTTTTTGATTTAAGGCCAAACAGCCGAGAGAAGAAATTTCCAGCTTTTCTAAGAATTTCATCAATATCAATTTTTTTCTCAGTTTCATAACAACTGACATAAGCAACTTTTCTTTCTCCCATGTATTCGTCAATAATCGCTTTCAGGACAGATGTTTTGCCAGTGCCATACTTACCACGGACAATTATGAAAGCGCCTTCTTCAACTTTATCAAGCAGATTATCAATCATCTCTTTATGGCCGAAGAATTCTTCAAAGGTCTTTTTTGGTTTAATTGAAAAGGGATTCTCTTCGTATCCAAGTTCTTCGAACCAAGTCATTCTTCATCCTCCACAATCTCGATCTCTACCTTGCAATTAGGACATTCAGTATCATCTTCACTGACCAGAACACCACATTCAGGACAAAAAAGATCGCAGTTTTCACATCTATAATGCTCTCCTATCAAAATTAGTTGCCCTTCACATTCGAGGCAGTTATTGGTCGGAAGTGCCTCTTCCTTATCAATAGTGCTCTTTAGAGCCACTTCAATGTCAGATGCAGTAATATCTTCAAGATCATTTTCAACCTTGTACATACCTATCTTCTCACAATTCTCAAGGAATTTATATATACTTCCATCTGATAGAGCATAAATTTTTTCCAGATCTTCCTTTGAAATAAATTCATTATCCTCAATCCTTTGGAGTACCATTGATACTGCATCATCCATATGCAGCTTCTTGGTTGATATTTTTCTTTTCCCTATCCTATCAAAAAGACTTCCTGGGAATTTTAGTAACTTTGATTCAGTTGTTGCGAAAACCACTGACTTAAGATAATTCTGATCAAAATAGTACTGCAATCTCTCATAAGATTTTCTTGGGAGAGCCAGTGCATTATCCAGAAGAAGAATCATTCCATTCGGCTTCTTATTCATTAAGCGTCTCCAAAAGTTCTGATTCTTCATAAGTAATTCTTCGATATCTATTCTTTTATTGATCTTGTCACCATTGACATATATGATCTTTCCTTCGCCACCAAATTCTTCTATAATCTCTTTTAGAAGAGTTGTTTTACCTGTAGCAGGAGGACCTTCAATCAATACAGTACTACCTGCATCAACCAAATATAAAAGATCTTCCACTTCTTTTTCATATCCAATAAGAGAAGAATTAATCTTAAAAGGATCCTTTTCAAAAGGATTTAGTGCAAATCCAAGCTCTGTATACCATTCCATTTTTTTTATGTAATTCAAAGGCATATATAATATTTTCTATCCTTAAGTAAATAACACGTTTCGTCCCCAATTAATGATTAAGAATTGCGCTTCAGTCTCATTGCCTTTCTATGAAGCTCATTTGCCTCAGCGTGAAGCTTCTGTGACTTAGATATCTGTCCTCTCATATGGCAGTTATCTGCCATTTTATGAAGCATCCGAGCTTTGGTATGTAAATGTGAAACATTATTAGTACTACCTTTGTAAACCCCCACCACTATAGCTGCAATGACAATTATCAATAGTAACCAAGTGTATGAATTTTTTATTCCATTAAATACGCCAGATATTGCTCTACCTGTCAGGCTGACTATTCCGTCAGAATCTGCATCTTCTTTTACTTCTTGAAGCTGTTGGGCAGGCAATTCATCTTGTATAGTCTCATTAACTGTTTCTTCAGAAGCATTAACATCCTTCTCAATAGTCGGTTCAGCTACTGTGGGTTCTTGATATGTGTACGTTACAAACTTAGTGAAGTGTTTGGTCCAGACAATGAGATCATCCCCAACAATTATTCTGCAATCTCCCCCTAAAGGTAATGAATCACCTGCTGCTTGACTATCCTCTAAACAGATAGTAGTGATTTTATGAACATCATTACCTTTTGTATATGCAATCTGCTTGTCAGATTGCCCTTTAAAATACATTCTTACAGCTTTTGAGAAAACCAAATTTTCATCTTCTAAACCAATTTCAATAATCTCAGAAACAATAGCTTCTTGTCCATCCTGTGCAGGTACAATAACACTTGTCTTTTCCTTAATGGTTGGAAGCATAATTTCTCCATCCCACTTATCTGAGCCTTCTATAATTGTATCTGCCGCAATTTCAATTATTAATTGATCTATTGTCGTATTTTTCTCAATTCTAATTGAATTATTGTTAAGAGTAACTACATTCTTACCATTATTTTTAACTAATAAATTAGAAAAGTCCAAACTGGTCTCTTCACTCCCTTCTTCTACAAGAATAACAGATTCAGGATAATCCTTATCTACTGTAATAACAGTCTTATTACCGGACACTTTAATATCTCCAGTTAATGGAGTGGTTGTTTTAGGCGTATAACTTGACCCACCAGATGAAGATTGAACACGACAATCTGTACGACAATTTGTTACTGTTTCATTATATGCAGATTCACAGATGCCATCATTATCACAATAGAAATTAGTTGAACTACATACACCATCACTAATACCATTTATACAATGACCACCAGTACAGACTGCATCACAAGTACATCCATATGTACCATCAGCTACTTTATTCACATTTAAAATCTTTTGGTGGGTACCTGAACTAAATGTTGTATTATAGGCATTTATCCCACATATTTTAAATGAAAGATCAGTATTATCTGTAGTTTCAAAGACTAGTACATAAAAATCATCACCGAAGTGAGCTTTTCCAGCAACACTTGATGGAGTTATGGTTTCTGCTAATAGCACCGACCCTGAATACACACTAACTTCAGTACCAGAAGCTACTGGGTTCTGTGCAATACTTGCTTCACCAACCCAATCTCCTGGCAGGGCATATGCAAATGAGATGCATAATAAAAAAATGCATAATAAAAAAATTAAATTTTTCTTCATCAAGTTCACCTTTAGTCTAGCTCAAATCTATTAGCTATAGCCATCTTTATCCAAAATGGATTCTGGAGATTTGAGTTCAGATTTGTTAATGTACCGGTCCCTTTCAAGCTTGTATTACTGTATGCTGGTCCATACTGGACCTTCCAAGCAGATGTAGTTGTATCATAATGATAAAGCACATCCCAATTGTTTCCAACAGTTTCCCAGTAATTGTTGTATCCGTAATCACTTGCATTATATCCTAACACGTATTTGGTTGTTGTATTTGATGTAATGTTGCTTAAAGTTGGTGGAAGCCACAATAGATTCCAATTAAGACTTAATGATTGAGCGTAGCTGAAAGTTCCTGTTGTATCCACAAAAAACATCATTGGATATGGACTTGACATTAAATTACCTGCTATGTCCTGACAGATGATGTATACTATTTTGTTACCATCTGACTGTTCAGACAATGTTGCTGTAAACTCGCTTCCATTCCAAGTCATTGCTGTTCCTTGGGTTGAAAAATCAAAAGTAGACCCAATATTGTATTTACAAGTAGTTGTCGCAACATTATCAGCTGTAGTCAATGTCACCGAAATCTCAGGTGTATCATCAGTGGTTTTACCAGATGGACTTGAAGCTATTACTCCTGGGGCTGTTGTATCTGGACAAGAAGATGTCGTAAAAGTTGCATCTGTTGTGTTAGCTTCATTTCCACTTGCATCCATTGCATAAATAGTGTAATGATATGTAGTACCGCATGTCAAACCTTCCAAAGTAATTGTTTTATCAGTGTTTGCAGTTACAGATTGGTATGTTGTCATCAGACCATAACTACCAGTTATTCCGTAATGCACCTTACCTTCTCCGGATTCAGATGATTGGAATACAATTCCCGCTGTCGTTCGTGTAATTGACTGAACAGGAGTTGTATGTGGTGTTATAGTTGGGGCTGTTGTATCTTCTGGCAGATCCACTGTAAATTGGATAATTGCACTCGTAGTCATCTCAGTTGTACCATCTGAACATCTCACATAGTATTGGTGAACACCTTCAGCAAGACTAAGTGCTTGACTATGTGTAGTAGTTCCTGTTGTTGTAAAGGCTGTCATGCTTGAGTAGGCCTTGTCTGTTATTGCGTATTTACACGTTGCAGATTCATCTGTAGTCACTGTCAAAGTCACTGATCCATCTGTATTGGTTCCTGAAGGGCCTGATGCAGTAACGACTGGTGCATGAATATCCTCACTATCAGTAGTAAAGGTTCCTGTAACTACTTCTTCGTTACCTGCGGTGTCTCTAACATGCACTGCATAGTAATAGTATGTCCCTGCTAAGAGATTTGTAATATACACATTTTGATCATTGCCTTGAGCATATGATACGATTGATGTGCCCTGACCATATGTTGGAACTCCCTCATCACCATAGCCATAACCATACCCATAGGTAACATCATAACCATAGTCTACCCACACATCAAGATTACCAGCCAGATTATCACTTAAATCTACCTGTATCGCAACGGTCTTATCAGTCGGTGTGGTTCCATCAACATTTAAAGTAGGATCGGTTGTGTCTGTATCAGAAACAACATTGTATGAAATTTCCCTTTCTTGTGTGTTGCCATAGGAGTCTGTTGCAACTACTATAAAGCTGTAGGTTCCAATAGTCCCAGGATGTGCTAGATTGTATGTCCATGTTCCAGGACCTCCTGTTGCAGCATCTCCGTTCACTGTTACTCCTGATTCTGTGCCATCTACAACAATTGTTATAACAACATTTGGATCTTGTGTAACCCTGTATTCAGGAAGATCTGTTGTAATTGATGAGATTACAGGTGCTGTTGTGTCTGAACATGCTGATGTTGTAAATGAACTCTCTTTGGTCTGCGTGTTTCCGGAAGCATCTTTTGCATGTACAGAATAATAGTAAGTTGTATCACAATCGAGATCCTGTAAGGCAATTTTCAGATATACATTTGTTGTTACATCTGTCCATTCAGTAACAAGACCATATGAATCAGTTGTTCCGTAATGGACTCTTGCTTCTCCTGTCTCGCTTGACTTGAAGGATATATTTGCTTCCGTCTGAGCAGGACTATCGGGTACTTCACTCCATGTTATTGTAGGTGCAGTTGTATCAGCTATTGCTTCCACTACAATAGTTGCTGATGAAACTAACCAGTTTCCAACAGCATCTTTGACTCTTGCCTCAAAGTTATGTACTCCAACAGCCAATGCTGAATTTGAGTATGTTAATGTAAGTACTGTATTTCCTGCGCCGCTAACTGCTTGAGTTCCACTGACATCAGTTCCATCCATTGTAAATTCAATGACATTATTAGCTGCAGTCGCATCGAAAGCAGTTTCATCTGCAAACACGAATACCACATCTGACACTGAACCTGTAGTCTGAACAGTTGTAGGTATTATGGATGTTAATGTTGGCGCTGTAGTGTCTGCGGCATCAGCATTAACTGAGACTTCGTACGTTTGATAAACAGTATTACCAGCAGCATCAGAGACTTTGACCATTATTGTTGATGTTGAATCATCTGCTAAAGTGATTGCTTGTTCCCATCTGTTGTTGGTTACACCAT
>JAIPIC010000014.1 GCA_021734865.1 Candidatus Woesearchaeota archaeon
ATGTCCAAATTCATCGACGGAGAAACACAAAGATGAATCCTTTTTGCAAAGAAGAATTTACTGTAAATAGAGTAATTTACAGTCCCAAAATCTGCTTTGCATATATTTGTTACCCAAACCCACGTTAGTTGACTTTACCCTATGACTTTAGCTACAATACACACGCTGAATCTATTTACATAGATAAATATTGACATACAAATAGCCTGGATCCAAAGGGATTGGAAACAAAGAATTCTCACCAGTATAATTGCGTGAGCATGATCTACCAGTTACCCTGTCTGGCTTCATGATATAAGTGTGCATTCCACTCTCTGAAGATACATTGAAAGCATAACCTGTCGGAACCCATATGTCAAGCGTCTGGTTGAAGATATATTCAAGCGTACTGTTGACATATTCACATGAATTTTCACCATTATCACATATAACTGTCCCGCCATTCGCGCAGTCTCTCATGAGGTCTTCAATTTTGTTGTTGTTACAGTCTTTCGTCGATGAGTGTATGATGGAATTTATCATGTTTGATGCTCTTTGCTTAAACATGAAGTCAGTTCTCTGTGTGGAAACCTCTTTGTTTGCATCAAGGATGACTATAAAAAATAGTCCCAGCATTATAAGTATAACTACAAAGGCTAGACCAAGCACTTCCATTTGCGACTTTTTTTGCTTAATTGTTATCATTTGTTAAATGGGATATAAATCACTTTTAGATATCCCATTGAGTATTGTTTAAGTATTGGATCAAATAATGAAACAGGCACATCAACAACAAGTCCTTCTACGTTGTCAACCGGAACATGATCACGTACTGTGCTGTTTATAAGGTTTTTATACAAGACAAAAGTTCTGTTATTTGGATATATTTCCCTTGCTTCGATATAACTGTAGGAGAAGATATTGAAGTAATAGCTGAATCTTTCATCTACTACGTCTTCAAATGCCTGCAACTTCAGAAGGTCAAGGCAGTTTTCGATAGATATGTCACCTTTAGTGCATTTAAGTTCAGGCAGGTGGGATACTTTCTGAACTAATGCAATCGACGCAAGGTCTTCCTGTACGCTTCTTGCATCCTCAGCGTTTTGTTCTGCATAATGTGAATAGAAAATTAGTCCAAAAACAAGCAGGATAAAAAAAACAAGCAGTGTGGCAATAGTTTCAAACATGCCTATTTGTGCTTTTCTCTGATCTTTCAACTCAATAAATTGCATTAAAATATTCCCTCACAAGTGTAATAATTCCGCATCTCATCATTCTGCTGATTCAATTGGCGGTTGCTCTCATACAAAATAGTAGCAGTTGCTAGATCAAGGCTAATAGGCCACGCAAGATTTGTCTTGAGTGTATCAAGTTTGTTCATTCCAAATCCCATTCCACCTTCGCACTGGGTACTGCTTACGGATGAATAATAATCAAGTAAAGTCTCAGATCTATTGATATATACATCAACAATTGACGATAATCGAATAAGTGCTTTGGTCAGGGTGCATTCGTAGAAATTTTGATCCTCAGCAAATATTGCCCCAACTAAAGATGCTTCCTTCAGATAGAACGACTCACCTTCAAGCTCAAACTTATTCTGATCATTTGCTCTTTTATAAAACTCAACTATGCCAAAGCCATCAATACCATCCTCGACTGGCTTGATGTTTATTGCTGTCACGTCAAGCGGATGCAGCTTCTCAGTAAATGCAGGAAGTTCCTTTGATGTCAATCCTGTCTCTTCGTAGAATATGAATTTTACTTTATAGTTATTTTCGTGTTCCAGACTCATATTTGTAGTCAATGTCTTACTCAGTTTATCTGGAAGCTCTTCATAGAGCTGTTCTATTGCCGATCCACCTGAGTCATAGAATATGTATCTAAATTCGGGTGTCGTAGTGTAAAGAAAACTGGTAACTTCAAATGGAAAATACCAAGGTTTTGACCATGTAACGAGTATCTTACCTCTAACAAGATCAGATGCAAAGATAGGTTCAATACTGATGTGGTTCTGATTTGAATTGTCAATAGAATATGATGATGTACAACCTATTTGCGTGCAAAGGTCACTGTGGCACGAGAAACGGATATCAGTTTTTGGTATGTCAATAAAATGAATCGTGTTACTGGATTCTTTAGCACCAGTTATTATCGATTGAAGGTGCATCATAATAGTATTTGCGATGCTCCTCTCCTGAATATCATTCTGCATATCGATAATACTAAAGAAAATTATTAATATTATTGCTCCGGCTATTATTATGAATATCCAGTTAAACTGGACTTCTATGACCCCTTTTTTATCCAATTGTTTCATATTCTGAGATTTATCCTGGAGCTACAATAGTGTGATCTCCACCGCCAGTAATTTTTATTCGTGCCATCCCGTTAGAAGTGTCAAGGCAAAAATAATATGGTGACTCAATCTTTATTGTACCGGCTGATATTAGTTTCTCAGTAATCTTTTTTACTAGAAATATATTTTTCTGGTTTCCAAGCTCCCAACTCTGGTGAATTATTGGATGAGCATCCGAAGATCCAGCCGATAGAGCAGGATTAACAGGGGCAGATAAATCAATAAAACAGATCTCATTGTAACCTGCCGGAACATTCAGGTTAATTATCTTCGTAGAACCGTATTGCCTGCTAATTTTCTCAAACTCACTCTGTATGTATGTCTCAAATTTAAGGATAGAAACAAATTCCTGCTTTTCCAAAAGTTCATTCACTGCATTGTACCCATATATTAGAATAAGAGCCATGATGATAACTGACAGCATATAGATAAGCGGTTGTCCCTGTATCTGACCTTGAATGCCAAATTCATTTTTTCTTGGCATCTTTATTCACTTTGGAACCCTTTTTTCGGGAAGAAATATCAAGACCTTGCCCTTCATTCTCCACAAATAGTACTTCTCCAGTTTTGCGTTTTTTTCTTGATTGTTTAGCCCTGGAGCGTTTGACTGTAGGGGCTTTTATATCTTGCTCTGCCTTAAGTCTGCCTTTCTCATCAAGCTCAAGCCATTCGTTCTTTGGTTCCTCAATCTTTTTCATCTCATCAAAGATTTTTACTGCTTCTTTCGAATTTAGGACTTCTCTTTTCTTCTTAGTACCTGCCTGATCCTTGAGCGAAGTGTCGACCTTATCTGAGAGTTTTTGTGTGTTTTCTTCAGATATTGGTCCTTTCTTTTTGTCATCAAAGTTCGCAAAAAACTTATTGTCCTGTGCTCTCTTTTGTTCATGCTTTTTTTGATATAATGCATGGAAATTGTTTTTATTCTGGACTGGCCTTTTGTAGACTCTTTGTACTTGTGGACCAGGTTTCTGTCCCTGTGATGGGGCCTTTGAAGGAAGGGTTGGCGGGGCAACATTTGGCTGTTTTTTAGTTGGAAGTTTTATTCCAAGCTTTGCTAGCTGAGTCAACAAAGATGGTGGAATTTTAAGTCTGCCTGCCTTATATTCTGTATATGTATAATATCCACCGACTATAAGCATTACTATTATCAATAACAGAACCAACCACCATATCCACCACCAAGATGACGAACCACCAGGATGGCTCTCCGCATCTGTTGGATCAGTTCCCTCAAGGTATTCAAAACCATCTGAATACCCATCACTATCTGTATCTTCATCATAAGGATCCGTATTGCCATATTTGCCACTAATCTCGTACTCTTGAAGATTAGTCAAACCATCATTGTCCGGATCAAAATTAGCATCATCTGCCATAGGATCAAGATCATGGGAAAACTCCCATTCATCTGGGATACCGTCGCCATCAGCATCAAGATCGCAGGGGTCTCCCATCCCATCCTTGTCATAATCATCCTGGGAAGGGTTTGCAACATCTTTGCAATTATCGTCTGCATCTTTTACACCATCACCATCGGTGTCTTTATCTTTATCACTGTTAGCACATATGCCATCAACACAGTTTATGCTATCACAATCTGCATGATCATTGCACATCTGCCCACCTGTACATTTATCTTGGCACAATCCACCACAATCTATATCAGCTTCCTTTCCCTGATCCCATTTATTATTTGTGCAGTGGTCTTCTGTTTCTCCTGGCTTCTTAATACATATTCCAGCAGGGCAGTATTGATTTTCACAGTCTGTATCAGCCCGGCAGCTTTTTCCGTCTGCGCATTTTGCAAAACAGCTACCACCACAGTCAATGTCAGGTTCGTTTCCATTCTTTTGGCCATCAAAACAGCTTGCTTCAGAACACTTTCCGTCTTTACAGTAATTGCTATCACAATCAGAATCTTTTTCACATGTAGCTTCTGGTACCATGCACTTGTTTGTATCAAATTCACATCCGGAGTCACATCTTAGTGAACCACCAACAAAGTTATCAAAATCCTCACACCCTGAAATTGCACCCCATTCATCATCATCACATTGTTCATCATCATTTATATCCCCATCACCACATTCACCATCTGACAGGCCGGTACAATCAGTTACATCAAAACGGCAGTCGTCTCCGCAACTGAGGTCACCACCAGTATATTCTCCTATTTGAGAACATTGAGTGATCAGCCCCCAATTATTTCCATCACATTGTTCTCCAGCATCGATGGTATTATCACCACAATAACTGCCTGTTCCGCCAGTACACTGATTCGTATCAAATACACAATCGTCATTACAAGTCAATGTGCCAGAGGTAAATCCATCAAGATTTTTACATCCAGTAATAATACCCCAATCTTGACCATCGCACTGTTCATCATCATTAATAACCCCATCACCACATTCACCGTTTGACAACCCAGTACACTTAGATACATCAAAACGGCAGTCATTTCCGCAACTAAGGTCGCCACCAGTATATTCAAAGTTTTCACATCCAGATATCCCACCCCAATTACTTCCATCACATTGTTCACCAGAGTCAATTATATCATTACCACAATAACCCGCAAGAACACATGGTTCACAGGAACCACCACAGTCGATCCCTGTTTCATCATAATTTTTTTCATTGTCATCACAATGTGGTATCTCCATACTCCTGTCTACCGTTATACCATCGCTCTGACCTACAGAACTCCAAAGCCCAGCCCGGTTCTTTGCCACAACCTTAAAAAAGTAAGTGTTCTCGTTTGAAAGATTTAGTCCTGACACCCATTCATCAGTTGTCGTTCCTGCTGAGGTCCAGTCAATCATGACGTCGTCTGAGAAATCACCACGTTGGTAAATGGAATAATTGTATTGTACTATTCCATCAGTATAATCCTTCTCTTCAGCTGACCATCGCCCTCTCAATTTTGTCGTATATGGTGTATATTCTGGATTTGTAGGATCAGGACCTGTATCATCAACAACTGGATTTTCAGGAGGAGTAGTATCTATGTAAAAGGTAGTCTGCGCAGTATTGTATCCTCCAGCCCACGTACACTTGACATAATATGTGTATTTTCCATCCTTAAAGCTCAAATCCGAACTTATGTGAGATAATGTCTCAGTGCCAAAGGTTCCGGACACCATGGTGGTGTCAGTCGTATTCCCATACTTGCATGTTGCCTGTTGGTATGTCGTAACATTAATTTTTATCTTGTTCTTTGACATCGCAGCTCCATCTTCAGGATAATTAATCTGCACTTTGGTCAGATAGCTAGGATCATATAAGAGTGTGACTTCAACAGAATTTGAGAGCTTTCCGCCTCTGTCCATGCAACGGACATAATATTTTGTTTCCGTGTTTTCAATCAGATTTCCTATCTCTGTCTCAACATTTTCATTGTAGTCACTAAGGTTATATTTATCAAATTCAGTAAAATCGTACCTCATTATATCAAAATCAGTTGTTTCATTATCATAGCGGCAGACTACTGGTTCTGAAGCAACAACCAAAACGTCAGTTTTAGGATATGGTGTTGGATGTGGATCTGGGTGGGCTTCAATCTCTGGATCTGTAGTGTCAATGACTATTGTAAATGTTTCTTCTGTCAGAATTCCATACTCATCTGTACACTTGACAATGAAAGGACCATTATAAATGGTAGGAGTACCTTGCGGACTCTTTGTGATTGAATGACTCGTGGAATAGGATTGTTCATTGAAATTTTTAAACGTGGTTCCGTTATCGATACTATATGTACATGTAGCTCTCAAATTTGTCTTAACAAGAACATCAGTATTTGGAGTCGAAGTGTATCCATTAAATGGTTCTTCCATGACCATAAGTAACTGTGGAGAAAGGATTTGTATTTTCCATCCCTGCCTTTTCTGGTTTTCAAGAAAATCTTGTGCTGTCAGGTTAAGAGAATAATCGCCCACAGGAACCTCACCAGATGCGGTATAGGTATATTTTGTTCCGTTTGTATATAACATGCTCAGCTGGTGTGTGTTGTTGCCCATAAGATAAAAGTTCAATATATCAACATCATGAATTTCAGCAGGATATGTTAGTGTGTAATTTGATTTTGCTGTTGCTGGGATGTAATCAGCAAATGTAATACTGCTCATTAAAAGCAGAGCAACCACCATAATAATAAGTGTCAGGAATTTTGTTATTTCTGATATTCTTACCATCCTGACCACCCTGCTTGTGTTGTATAATCGGGCCACACTTCAAGTTCGGCTGTCGGTCCGGTCGTATCTCTATTTATAGTAATGTAACTATCACATTCATCGTTACCAGCAATGTCCACCGATGATATTCTAATAACATTTGTCCCTTCTGACAATAATGTTAACTGAAGTATGCTGGTTCCAATCTGGTTTGTATAAGTCTTGTCGGGAGATGACTGATTATTAAAATACAATTTGATATCTGACAATTCAGATAAAGAACCATCAATGGATATCCCGTCTGTTTCTACAATATTTGACACATACACCTCATCAACAAGAGAAAGGATTCCTGTTGATGTAGGATATATTCTTGTGATACTGTAGGGTGAGCAGGTAGTATCATATGTGACAGTAGTCTGGGTAGTTCCAATATTACCAGCAAAATCTGTTGCAAAAACAGTAATATTCCTTATTCCGTCACTGCCAGAGTCAAGGTCGACAACCGTCGAGAATGACCTGCTAGGATCAACAATAACAAATGGCGTGTTGTTGATGTCCCCTTCCATTGTGATCGTGCTTGTTTCATCCATGTTCAAATCAAGATAATTTCCTTCAAGCTCAATCCTCAGTTCCTTTGTAGGTGGGTGTGAAGTTACCTGCAACACCGGTGCAGTTGTGTCTATCACAAAATATTCAAACCACTGTCCTTCCATTTCTGTTGTTTCATTAATCTCGACATTTGCATTGAATTCTAGAGAATAAGAACCATCTTCAGTTCCAGTATATGGGAAGTCAATGGAAAATGATGTATCATTTATCTTTGTTGCTGATAACATTATTGATGTATTATATATTCTCACATCAGTTGGTGTCACACTTTGAGGTTGGTCTAAGAAATGAATATATGCCTTTGGAGTAGACGAATTTGTATACCACCTGTTATAGACATAATTTGCATTATCAAAAGAGAAGGTTGGGTCTGAAACTAGACCAGATTTAATCTCAAACCACCATTCAATCTGATTTGAATCACCACCTTTGTCTTTTGCATATACTTTAAGGTTGTGGGTGCCTTCTGAGTAATCCTGAGTTGGTGTATAGGTCATAAAGACTTTGTAGCCTTCGGTTGTACAATACATGTTAGAACTGCTGCATGTATAATCTGAACCATCCACAGTAAGCACTAATGAACTCTGATCAACACCAGTTATTCTGTCCAGCAGATACATGGTAATGGGTTTTCGGAGGTTATTAGTTGTGCTTTCGTTGTGAGGCTCAACTGACATAAATTCAATATCATAATTATCATAAATTACCTCAAAAGATTTTTCCACACCCACATTACCATAGGAATCCATTGTGAACATATTCACGTTATTTTCACCAACAACCAAGTCAATGTTCTGTTCAAACCATCCTGTTGGAACTTTAAGATCATATACGTAAACCGTAGACAGTGCTGTGACTGAAGATTGAATTGGCTGGTCTAGAGTAATAGTTGTGGCATAATCACCTGCATTGAATACTGCTCCTGTTATCTTATATCTTTCATATGTTGGTGTAAGGACAGGGAATTGCACATATCTTCCCACTACAAAATCAGCCTCTCTGTTCTCACTAACTTGGAACGTTGTGCTTCCTGCTACTACGTCTGCATATACTTCTCCAGTTGAAAGTTCAGTATCAGCATATGAGGAAGTAGTATTGTATTCTTTATTGGTCTGTTCCAGTGTTAAGTAGTTCTGTGACTGCACTTCTGTATGAACAAGTTGGTTTTCCTGCCTTGGGCTTGTAAAACCAGTTAATCTTAATGTGGGTCCATCTGCATAATACGGATCAGAAAGCTGAGGTGTAAGCTCCACCTGGTATCCACCAAAAGTATCTATATCAAAATATTTTCCTTTGACTATGAAATCTGAATCAAATGTGTTTCCAGCATCATCCTCTGCCTCAATAATAAAATGACTATTGTTTCCCTCAATCTGGTCAAATGCGGTATTTGAAACTGGAACAAAAAGCCTATAAGTCTGGTTATTTCCTGATTTTAAGACAAAATAATCTGTCAGGTTTATCTCAGGAGTTGATCCACTGTAAGTATCAAAGACTTCATAAATAAGGCTGTTAACGGTTATCGGATCGCCCGATACAATATCAACATTATAATACTCAACATCTGTTTCTCCACGCAAGACAACCGGAAGACCCAGACTATCATAATCTGTGGTTTGTATTGTAAAATTTATTTGCATTACATAAGAAACATACAGAATAGTCTCATTAGTATTACCATATTCGTCTTCTGCTTCAAAAATAAGCCTGTTCATTCCAGGATATAATCTTATGTCTGCGTCAAATGCTGTGCCTTGTATCCTTGGATGTTTATAATCTGATCTGCCTGTCTCAACACTTTCAACAGTTATAGTCATACTAATCCTTGATTCATCCGTAACAATACCTCCTACTGTAATATTTGGATTTGAAAATGTCGTGCCGTTAAGAGGTGCAGTCACCTGTATTGATGGTGGATCATTATCAACATAAATATCTATACATTTCAATGACTCACTGTTGCCACCCTTGTCTGTAGACATATAGCAAAACATCGAATTGTCAAAATCAGTGTTGAGTTCAAAAATACCATCGTAAGTAACCATTGCTCCTGAACATGCTGCTGCTGTCTCACCAACACAATAGTAAGTATTAGAGCAGCCAAACTCTCCAGGTGGGAAGTCCTGCTCAGTATCAACACATATAAGTCTTATTGAAGGGTCCATATAATACCCCCCTGAAGTCATTTCTTCATATTGCCCAGCACCTATATATTCAAATGCCCTGGTAGATGGTGCAAGGGTATCGACTGTGAAATATATGTATGCCTGATCAACTGTATCAAATGAACCTTGAGTATCCTTACATCTTGCATTATACATGTAAGTACCAGAAGCTGCGTTTGTGACATTGTAAGTATACATATATATACCACTGGATGGGTCAAGTATTCCTAAACCGTCGGAATTAAATGGTTTGTAACCTTGATCTGTTGCGACTTCACAGTAAAATTTATCACTGGTTGTTATCTCAAGAGTTACATTAGGAGATGATGTTGTGAGATTAATAGGAGATGCACTCATTATTAGGTTGATCCGGTCAACATCAATGTCAAAACATTTTGTGTCATTGTTATCATAAATATCTGTACAGCTAACACAATATTGATATACTCCATCTCTCACATTCGAAAAAGCATAGTCTTCTGGCTCATTTGGAAAGAAGGTTTCTCCTGAAAACAAAGACGATGTGCCTTCAATATCGGGAATCATTTCATCAGAACACACAGCGTATTCATCCACAGTAACATTAATGTAAATATTTGATGTTTCATTTGAATATGAATTATTGAGAACTTCATAGGTTACATCGATATCAGGTACCTTGGTGTCAAAATACAATCTGTAACTCTTGATTGTCTCGACATTTGCATTTTCATCTTTCGAGAAGAATCTAATATATCTATTGGCTTCCACGTCCGTCAATGGATATTCAATGTTTGGCACAGCAACGGTTCCATTAAGGACATCATAAGAAGGACAGCAGTCTTCTGCATCTGAAATGCAGTATTTTGTGGAATTAATCAAATTAGCATCACTAACAGAAAAGGTAAGATTCACACCCTCAGAATTTACGTAAGAAGGAATTCCGGTCAATGTGCTAATAGGCGGTGACACATCCCTGGTGCATGTAAGAGTAGGACTAGTAGTTCCGCAGTCAGGTGTTCCATCATCATCAGCATCCTTATAGCATGCGCCTGATATCCATTTGCAGACACCATGATGGCATGAATCAGTACTAAAAGTGAAATTGTCACTGGTCTCACATGATGATCCTGGTATTTCAAACGGAACAGAGCCAGCTCCAAGGCAGTCAACCTGGTCTGTGTAATCTTCACAGGAATTCTGACCGGTTATACAAGCCAGACAGGATTTCTTGTCGCTTTGCGAATAACAGTTGCCAAGCTTACCACATACTGAAGCATTACAGTAAACATTCTTAAAAAGCTCGCTTGATCCACATAAAGAGCATTTATCTGTCCCAGTATAATTCTCCTTATAACAGAATCCACTCCCGTACTCAGCAAAATAGTCAGGTTGCCAATAACATCCATCCTGAGAGGCATAACAATTGTCTGTTTCACAAGCATCTTCTGATTCATATTCATAACAAGACATACCGGAGTAGCAGTTATAGCACCGATCTACAATAGTTGTCTGGCTTTGGTCCATGTAACAAAAATCCCTGCCTGTCGGGGAAGAAGCATTCAATTCACATGTATTTTTATCATAATATAATCCTAGATAGGTGTGAGGCTTGTCTGGGCACTCAACAGATGCTGAGCAGTAAGTCTCATTATTTGCATCAGGCCCAATACATATTGAACCGATACCGTAAGCGAGAGCACAGTCGCCGTTATCAAGCGATACAGGATTATTGTTATAGTCACATCCTGCTCTGATCCCAAGAGGGGGTGTCAAGTCCTTTGCTGAAGACATACAAAACTCGTCGTCAGAATCCTTTCCAGAACAGATACTGTTACCTGGTGAGGCAGTTATAGTATTTGATGTATTTGTCTGTGATAATGTGGATTGAACAACGACCTTATATGTATACGAAGAACCCCAGGTGACTTCTGTGTCTATGTAACTAAAAATCGCATTAGTAAATGTGGACACCAACATACTATCTCTGTATAAATAGAATTGGTAAACATATTCCGGACACTGATGTGTCCAATTTAGCACAATGACCTCTTCTCCGATTACATTTGAAGATGTCAATACAGGTGATAATATCATTTGTGCCGAGCAGGTGGCAGTCTGGAGTGTGAAATTTTTTTCTACGGTCTCACCAGCAGTTAAAGTCACTTGTTCAACAACAGTTATATATCCATCTTTACTAACTTCAACATCGTATGTACCTGGTGTTACCATATCAATATAATACAATCCAGATGTCTGCGAGCTTGTGCTTTGAGCAGCATCAAGCTTGATTGTGACACTTCCTAAAGGTGCTCCATTCTCATCAAAAACATAACCAGTCATTATAGCAGTTGTTGCACATGCAGATGTGCTTATGAAACGACTAGTCTCATTTGCACAACAGAATCTCTGGTCATTTGCACCCTGTGTTATATCATAAAAAGTACCAGCTTCACATTCACAATGTGTCGGATCGGTAGCCCACCCCCAACTTGTGAAATCATTATTCACTATCCTGTCTCCTGGCCAACACTGTGGCATTGAATGATAATTGTTCATGCAACAGCCCAAATATCCGGTATCACAACTGTAAGCTCCAACAGTCCCTTCGCATTGGAAGTCATAATAATAACAGTGTCCCCCGTTCTGGGTGCACTGACTTGATCCAGGATCAGGCCCATCCCCTGGATCTGTACCTTGTTGTAAGCTAAAATTTAACGAACTAGTCATTCCAGCCGACACTGAAACTGTCTTGGTCTGTGCTGAATATCCAACAGAAGAAGCCACCAAAGATGGATCTCCTGGGGCGATTCCCGGCATGATGAAGAATCCATTTGTGTCTGTGTGGACGCCATTGGATTGGTTTGTTGACATTGAAACATATGCGCCACTAATAGGTGTGCCCGACGTTGATTTTACATATCCTTCAACAGTCCCGTTTGTTGCGCCAGGTACTAACGTATAATTTTTATTTAATTCTTGATCAACAGTCAGAACAACACTCTTATCCAATACTGGCTCATAACCCGTAGCAGTTATCCTCAACCAGATGTTACCAGTATGTACATTCTCTAAGCGATAATTTCCATTGGCATCTGTTGTTGTTGACATGTTCGTGGTCACTACTTCCACTATCGCACCTAACAAGGGTTGTTGATTCAAAACATCAACAACATTTCCAAAGATTGTGCCAGTCTTGAGCGCACCACTACAATAATTGCTCGTGCAGTTTTCTGGATCGATTCCTGAATAGAATTCTGCAATGAGACCATCTTGATCATAGCATTCGTCCCGGCTAACACCATTAGGATTCTGAAGATCTCCAGGTTCTGGATAGCATTGATCAGCGATTCCTCCCTGAAGAGGGTCTCCATTGTAAAGGACGCAACATCCAAGGTCTTCTTGGCATTCTTGATATGCTGAGCAGTCAATCGGATCTGTCCCAAATCCATTTGGCGGCGGACAGGCAGTCCTGCTTTGAATAAGACAATTTGTAAGGCAGCAACCCTGATAGGTCGGCTGGCATTCAGGAACATTTCCACAAGTCTCACCAACTCTAAGTTGGCCATCGCAGTCCGGAGATTGATCACTACAGCACTGTGCAGAGTCCGTATCTGTGCAAAACCATAATCCAGTGGAAAGACAACAACCGGAGGATAATAGGTTAGTATAAGCCACACCACTTGCTATGTTTACATCATGATTAATTGGCTTAAGAATTCCAAGGAGTCCAACATTAGTAGAGTCAAATCCAGCACTGGCTGTTAAAATTGTATTTGACGCAGAAACTGAAGGAACCCACAACAATAGTGAAACAAGGATAAATACCGTAGAAATCTGTTTATCGATCCTCTCGCTTTTATTCTCTTTCAAATCAAGATTCCTCGTCCCTCTTTTTAATGTTATATTTTTACTTACTCCTATATAAAGGTTGTCATCGTCTCCGTCAGTCAAAAAAAGATCAGTTAAATACATTACCTAAAAAAATGTCTAATGAATGCACCTATATCCTTTGGATTTCGTAACTCCGCAGGATTGCTGGCAAATGAACCAACACAAAAAAGTAGTTTGTATCTTCTTACATATTCATAATTTTGGATCATCCTTGATAGGATGTTAGATGTCTTTGTATCCTGCACAAGATTATTGAGGTTAAACACAATAGTAACACCTACCTCTCTACAAACCTTGCAGGTTGCTTCATCCAAGAGAGAAAAATTAGTCTTGAATGTGTCACGTCCCCAGGTAAGTTCAAGGTTAAAGACATACTTTGCCTTCCGCAAGGCTTTTGTAAAGTCTTTAGGGTTCTGCTTCCCGGACGCATCATAATAATCCTTTCCAATCGTCCCAAATTTTAGCTCAATATGTTGTGCAAATTCTTGTGTTTCTGTCGCCACTTGCTTCTTATCAGATAATATATGAAGCCGTCCAATTTGTTTTTTTACTGCTTCTTCGATCAGCTTATCCGACCCAGCATAAATGAAATCCTCAATAATCTTTACCATATTTCAGCAGAGGAGGTGTTCATATTTATTATTTGCTGAAATTACATTATAATAAACGCTAATAGGCATGGAGAATGTTATCAGATCAAGGGGAAAAGGATCAAGCTGTTATTGTATTGTGCCCTATCTACTTCATTGGATCCATATTTAGTGATTGGGCAAGCGACAGCCCAATGATTGTCTTTTTCAACATATCTCTGCCCGTATTTAGTCAATAGTTCTTTCGTGGAATCTTTGATGCCTGATCCTGGCGTAAAGCTGACAGTACAGCCGCGCTTCAATAATTTTAATGCGCATTCCAGCATCATTTTTTCTGGTCCCGGCAAGACAAGCACATCCCCCGATACTCCCACTGGGAGCCCACCAGGCCCGTCATGAGTTTCACAGAATACATAAGCCACATCCTCAATTATTTCGATACCCACATCAACATCATAGTCATTCAAATTAACCGTCCACCCGGTCAGATCAACTACTCTTGAGCCAACTAAGGCATTGATTTCAGTTGAATTCATAGGCGTAGTTTTGGTCAGACGCCGTGTACTTACCCTAAATTTCAGGTTGTTATTGAGTTTACGACCCACAAGCATTGGTTTAATTGTATTCCAAATATCTTCTATCCATGCATCAATACCATTACTGGTCGGTGATCCCCTAACCAAAAATGCCGGGCTGTAACTGCTCACACCATAAATCTTATTCAATTTTTCAGAATCAAATATCCCATTCAGAATAATCCTGCCGCGATACCGTTTGGTTACTTCGTCTATCGACCTTGATTCCAAGCAAGCAATGTCAACAATATTTTTCACAAGTTTCTTTTCGAAAACCGACCTATTCTTTCCCTTCAGTCCAACTTCATTATATCTAATAAGAATAGAATCAGGTAATCCTAATTCAGCATTTTTTATGGTTTTTGCTGTTGTTGTTGCCACAATTGGTGACGATTTTTTAGGTATTTTACCTGTTTTTTTTCCGGGTTTCATAAATATACCTTTAAAAACCGGAGTATTTAAATAATTTATGTTGTTTATAAAGGGTTTATAAAGCGGAAACTTAATTGATTCATAAAATCTAAAAAAATGGTTTCCATACAATTTGTATTCAAATTGTAAGAACGTGGGGTGGGAAAATGACTAAAATAGTCAAAAAAGAAATTAGAGTTGTAAACATAGTAGTATCGACTTCTTTAGAACATGATATACCATTGGAAAAGATGGCTGCAACTCTATCCAACACAGAATACAATCCTGAACAGTTTCCAGGGCTTGTTATTAGAATAAAAGAGCCAAAAACCTCTGCTCTTATCTTCAGCTCCGGTAAAGTTGTATGTACAGGAGCAAGAAGTATGGACAAAGTCGAAGAGTCCATCGCAAAGATAATTAAAAGTCTGGAAAAAATCGGCATCAAAATCAAGATCAAACCAGAGATTAAAATCCAAAACATTGTTGCGTCAGGAACTATTGGTATGGACCTTAATCTCAATACCCTGACAATGAAGCTAGATAACACAGAATACGAGCCAGAGCAGTTCCCTGGGCTTGTGTATAAGCTAAACGAAGCTAAAGCAACTTTCCTATTATTTAGCAACGGAAAAGTGGTTTGTACAGGCACAAAAAGCGAGAAGGAAGTTCACGCTGCACTGGACATGCTCATAGAGAACTTAAAAAAGATTTAATTTGTTTTTTATTTGATTAGCACTTAGCTAAAGCTATCATGGACGCATCAGAAGCAATCAGAAGATTCAAGGAGTTCGTTGAAGATAATTATCGAGGTCAGCTCCTTGAAGCTGTCAGGAAAGGAGCAAAGTACTTAGTTGTAGATTTTGGACTACTGTCAAAATATGATACTGAACTTGCTGATGATATTTTGGACAATCCAGAAGAGTCATTCAAGGCTTGTGAGATGGCTGTTAAAGACTTTGATCTTCCAAGTGACATCGAGAATTTCAGGATAAGATTCAGCAATCTTCCAGACAGCCAAAGAATCATGATCCGTACGATCCGAAGCAAGGATATCGGAAGATTAATAACAATTGAAGGGATAGTTCGTCAGAAATCTGACGTCCGCCCGAGAGTTACTGCCATGAGATTTGAGTGCCCTGCTTGTGGTAATATTATTTATGTTCTGCAGCTGGATACACAACAGAGAGAGCCAACAAAATGTGGCTGTGGACGCAAAGGCAAGTTTCGTGTGCTCAGCAAAGAAATGATTGACGCACAGTCAATTGTTCTCGAAGAGTCACCAGAAGATCTTGAAGGTGGGGAACAGCCTAAACGATTAAAGATCCTGCTCAAAGAAGATCTTGTCAGTCCGATCTCAGATAAATCCACAAATCCAGGCAGCAAGATCCTTCTAAACGGTTACATAAAGGAGATACCTATTACACTAAGATCAGGAGGCGTTTCAACTACGTATGATCTTCTTCTTGAAGGCAACTACCTTACATCTGTACAGGAAGACTATCTTGAAGTGTCCATTTCAGAGGAGGAAATAGAGCAGATAAAAGCGATAGCCGCAGATAAGAAAGTTTATGAGAAACTTGTAGCCGCTGCTGCACCGGCAATATTTGGATACTCAAAAATCAAGGAAGCTCTATTGATGCAGCTTGTAGGTGGAATGCGAAAAAAAAGGCAAGATGGTGGTGTCACCCGTGGAGATATGCACGTGCTGCTAATTGGGGACCCGGGAGCGGGTAAGAGCCAACTTCTCAAACGAATATCAAGAATTGCGCCAAAAGCTCGTTATGTAAGCGGTAAAGGTGCAAGTGGAGCAGGTCTTACTGCTGCTGTTGTAAAGGATGAATTCCTTGGAGGATGGAGCCTTGAAGCAGGTGCGCTCGTACTAGCTAACAAAGGATTTTGCATGATTGATGAGTTGGACAAGATGAGCAATGAGGATCGAAGTGCGATGCATGAGGCCCTGGAAGGGCAGACAGTCACTATATCCAAAGCAAATATTCAAGCAACACTTCGCTGTGAAACCACCGTGCTTGCAGCTGCAAATCCAAAATTCGGGCGATTTGATCCTTATGAAGTTATTGCAAAACAGATAGATCTTCCTTCAACCCTTATCAATAGGTTTGACTTGATTTTTCCAGTTAGGGACATACCTGATAGAGATAAAGATAACAGGCTAGCGACACATATACTCAATCTTCACAAAGATGGAGACGCAGAAGATGAAGAGATCGGACCGAAACTTATTAAGAAGTATGTTGCTTATGCAAGAAGATTTGCTAAACCACAGCTAACAGATGCTGCTCTGAAAGAAATAAAGGATTTTTATGTTTCAATCAGGAATCAGGAATCAAAAGATGATGCAGGGCTTAAATCCGTGCCAATATCTGCTCGTCAGCTCGAGGCACTAGTGCGTCTTGCTGAGGCCTCAGCAAAACTTAGGCTGGGCAGAAAAGTGACAAAAAAGGACGCACAAAGATCTATATCATTACTGCAGTACTGCCTTCAACAAGTAGGTATGGATCCTGATACCGGAAAAATTGATATAGACAGGATTGCAACAGGAATCACTACCACAGAACGTAGTAAGCTTATTGTTGTAAGGGAAGTAATTAACGAGCTTGAGCAATCGCTTGGCAAAACCATACCAATCGAAGATATTGTTAAACAAGCTCAAGAGAAGGGACTAAGTGAAGACCAGGTTGAAGAAGGTATTGAAAAACTTAAACGAGGGGGGGACATATTTGAACCAAGAAGAGGATTCATCAGTAAGATCTGAAGCACAGGAAAGACAAACTGCCTACGTGGTCAGTATAAGTGAGATTTCGAGTGGAGATTTTGTAAAAGGAGAAGGTTGGAATCCAAACTTTGTAGTCTGCGGCAACTTGAAAATTTCAAGAGTCAATCTCATGGGAGTTGTCATATCAGTAGACAACGGTGAAGATTCAACAAATGGACCAATGTCTTTGATGCTTGACGATGGCACTGGTTCTATTGAGATCAGATCATTTGAACCAAGCGTAATGTTCAAAAGGGTTAATATTGGTGATCTTGCAAATATCATCGGCAGGATTAGGCAATTTGATAACAATATATTCATTTTTCCTGAAATCATATCAAAAATAGATAATACTAAGTGGCTGGATTATCGAAAGAAACAGATGGAAGTTCTTTATGACAAACCAATTGTTGCTGAAAAACCTGAGCAATTTGATGAGCCCATGGTTGAAGACAAATCTAAGTCAGTCACGCCTTCGATTCCACAAAAGCCATCTGTCATTAACGAGGAAGTCATCGAGGATGTTACTGATTCAAATAATATTCTTGACACCATACGCAAGCTTGACGAGGGTAATGGTGCAGATATTGAAGACATCAAAAAAGCAACAGGGATGCAAGATGTCGATGCTCAAATGAATATTCTAAAAGAGCGCGGAGATATTTTTGAGGTAAGACCGGGACGTGTGAAAGTCCTAGAATAAACAAGGTTTGTTTCAAAAGAATATTGGCGTAACATAGACTTCTAGTATTGCAGACACCATTATAATAGTCACAGATATTAGAAATAGATACGCACTATCTGCCAAGATTTTCCCAAATAGTCCAGTCTTATAATGACGATTGATTATGGCAGTTGAGAGTATACCTCCCGCCAATCCACCGACAAAATATCCAGCTATCTCCGGTAGTCCATGAATCGCATATCTTGAAAAGCCATAAGCCATGGCCACGACGTATGCTATAAATTTGTCTGTGCCAACCTTTTCAGCTACACTAACAACGCTTTGTTTGAGTATGTTTCCAATTGCGGTTCCTATCACTGATGCATTCCAAGTAATAATGAATATTGCCCCCACACCATACACAAAAGAAAAAACCATACAATACAATAGGACTCTTGAATTGTTTGAAAATATCATTACAACATTCTGAAGTTTTTCAATCACCTGTCCTGTTGCCGGGCTATTGACTGTATCGATAGTCTGGATCTGCATCTCAAAAAAATGTGAGGCCATTTTATCAGGAAGGAAAAAATACCATAATGCGCATGAGACCGTTATGCCCATGAATAAAAACATAAGGAATCGCAATGCTTTGGAGTGCTCCACAAGCAGGTGGGATTCATCTTTTATCTTAACATCTTTGTCCTCCTCTCGTCTTAGCGTAATATACATGAATGGCGCACATGCCAGCACTGTAAAGAAAACAAGGCCCATGCTTACAGCAGAAGCAAAGATCATATAGCTCACGATTATTGCCAGCGAACTTACTCCAGCACCAAACAAAAACATATAAGCCGGGTGCCGCTCGGCACTGGACGGGTTAAAGATCGATTCAAGAACCATGGTCAAAAAGTTGTTGGGTCAGTATAAATAATTTACTGAAAAATACTATTCTCACTTAGCCCCGACAAATTACACCATCATGTGAATTTCTGGACCAGTGGTCTTTGGATATCCGTGAATACATAAGACGCTTCATTCATTGGTAATATTATTCTTTCTTTGTTCATTGAGTTGATCAACAAATTTCATAGAATCCTCAAGATTATAAGACTCTATAATATAGACTGTTTCATCCTCAAAAACAACCATTTTGCAGGTCTTCATAAATCCTATGCCTTTGCATCCTTCATAATCTGATATCTCGTAATTCTGCCTGTCATGATTGCCTATCATCACCCTTCCTAAATTAATTTGCTCGCTATTTCCTGTTAGCGATTCCTTTTCAATTATGTTACTTTTACATCCGGCCAATTGGAGGATTAACAAGATAAAGATTGTGATTACCATATTTTTTATCATCTGAGATCACCTTATACTACTGAGTCAAAAACTGATCATTAAAATATGTGATCAGGGTTATATCGCATGCTAATACAACAGATTTGTGGCACTGCATTTTGTCTTATTGTCAACATTTTTGGTCAGTTGTAATCTTGAATTCTACGTCACCAAAGGCTACAAGTGCAAGGCCCGGTTTGAATATCACACTGCGAAAGTAAAAACCCAATAAAGGGGTTTTGGCAACTAATCCAACCGCATCCAGCACAATCAGTATCAGGATCACAACACATTATTTGCTTCAATTTAGCCGTCATAAATTCTGTGCAGTGATCATAAAGTCCGTCATCCTCACAGCCTGGGTATACTTCATGATTATAAGTCACTCTTGCGTCAAAGCTACAGGTAGTATATTCATAACTGTCTGTGCAGTATGGGGTAAAATCACAGTCCTCTGCCAGCTCTTCTTGATTTCCGCAAGAATCATACCAGTAAACCTTTGGATAATGCCCCGGCTCGTTAACACATCTTTTTTCATATTGATCAGTGCAACAGTTACCATTGCCATCACAGACATTACCTCCGCCACAGGATGCCCCGGCATCTGAGTTGATTATGGTTCCTGATGTTGACTCTGAACAGTCAGATATTTCTTTACAAAGGCCGGCTGTTAAGGTTGTTGATGAAGATGGGCTGTCGCAGACAACATCAGGACAACCACCCGATCCGTCACAATATTTGGTCTTATCGCTGTAGTCGTAAAGTGTGCAATAGCTTGTAGAATCAGATCCCTGGATGCCAGTTATCGCATAATAATCCGGACCGCAGGTCTGTGTGCCGCAAGAGTAAGTATCATCATAGTTTCCGATAGACCCTGGTGTCTGACCCGAGCAGCCAGTTATATACTTGCATGTATCTGCAGTCTTGACATCAGTTGTTACTGGGGTCCCACAATCCAATGCCGCACATGCCCCGTTATTGTCACATTTTTGGGTCGTATCATTATAATCATCAAATGTGCAGTAACTGGTCGTGGTTGCTGACTGTGTTCCGGTAATATAATACTCATCAAGGTAATCACAATCCTGTTCTGCACTGCAACTATAGGTAATCCCATAATTAGAGCATGTTCCACGCGTCGTTCCTGTGCAGTCACCAGGAGCGATATATTGGCATATGCCACAGTCATATTCATATACATTACTCTGGCTGTCACAGTCTGCAGTGTTAGCATCTTTACAATCCCTTATACCTTCACATCTATTGATGCCGGTAAAATCAGCTTTTGAATAACAGGTCTGGGTAGACTGGCTGCCGGCTGTACCGTTGTTTACATACCAGCCGGAACAGTCTATTGTACCACAATCAGTATCATCAGCAGGGTAAAAGACCTCACCAGATCCATCACATCTTGCACACGTTCCGCTCTTCGTATTGTATGGCCAGAAAGAACAGCTATCAAGAGAATTATCCGTACAATCACCATCCAATATATATTTGCATTCTCCGCATTGATATTGAATCTGATCAATCGGCTGGCTGTCGCAATGAGCGGCGTTTGGGTCTTTGCAATCATTAATGCCGTCACAGCGACTGGTAGTCCGATTAAGTCGATTATAACAGTATTCAACATCTGCAGGATACGCACCCTCAGTGCCAGTTGAAGTGTATCTTAGAGAACAGTCGATTATACCACATGCTGAGTCATCCACTCCCGGACAAGAACCTACGCTTCCGGTATCTGTTGGAACTCCGGAGTAACCATAACTACCGCAGCAGGTATATGATAATATTGTATTATGGACTGAATCAAGCTTTGCTCGAGGTTCGGTCAGATGGAGGCGATTGATCATACCCATGCTCGCAGGAGCAGAACCCCATGATGGGGCAGAAATACCAATAGAAGCATAGATCGGATTTATTGCAAGCCTTGGTTGCGTAAAGTGTGTTATGCTAATTGGTGTGAAATCTCCCAAGGGATCGTCTGTGAAGGTGTAACCACCCATCCCAATGTCTCCTCTGACATAATTGATATTGCTTCTCAGTTCAGAGATGTGGACTTTCTGTATAGGTGTGTATTCAGTCACGCTGGAGTCTGTCCATGTAAACTCAGCAAAAGCTACAGATGAAGCAATTAGTATGCTAAATGTTGCCAATAACGATAATCTGTTCATTTTTTGGTATTAATTTCCGGGCATTATATTGTATGGATCATAATTTTAAGTACAATCATAATTCAAGTATATCTTGTGTCAAGCCTCATCCAGCTATTTCCATTGCAGCCATAAAAATGATCGTCGCCTGAATCATAATAGATCGTGCCTGAACTTGCTGGAACGCAGCTTGGTGCAGTTGTTGGCTTGATCCGGATTGCGCCATTAACTGTCAGTTTTACATCAGCATTTGTAGTGCCAATACCAATGTTACCGGTCGATGAATCAATAGTCATCCCGTCTAATGTCTGGCATGAGGCCAAAGATGGCTGACATGAACCTTCCCGTAATAGATAAAAATCATCTGAACTGCTCCAGGCAGGATTGTTTCCCATAGACCAGCGTTTTGTTCCAGATTCAAGGAATGAGATAGATGCTGGCTGTCCTGAACTATCTGTGTCGATATATACCTGGTCTCCGCTTCCGATGACATGCAGTGCTGGGTCTGTAAGGGTTGAATCACCACCTATTCGCACAGTGTTGCCCACAAGCTGCAGGAGATTGCTGCTTGCAGTTGGATAGATCTTTAATACGTTCCACTTCGGGCTTGAATCCGAGCCCACACTGAGTGCAAGGAAGTGATCATCCTTATTCAATCCCAATCTGCCGAAGTCTACTCCTTTCCTTAGTTCAAGATCAACATGGTTGTCTGCTGTGGTCTGCAATGTCAACTGGCCATTAAAATTACTATTGACATAGCAGGAATTAGCATCTCCGCAGTACATGCCTTCGCATTGGTCGATAATACTGTCTGCATCGCTGTCTACACTTACCGATCCTGTGTCATCTGTAGTGACCTGCTGTAACGGGTGGAATTCAACATTTGGATTAAAAGGTACTGAATAAGATAAATTAGCTAAGAATATGCACATCATTAATGCTAATATTGTTCTTTTCATTTCCATCATCTTTTTCATTTTTACAATTATATGATTTATGAATATGTATTATCTAATCTGACCCATCCAGAGTTGACAGTGCAGCCAAGGAGGTGACCTCCTGAATAATAGAGTGTACCTGCATTTTCTGCTGTACATGATGGAGCTGATGTACTCAATAGTCTAATGTTGCCATCAACGCCAAGCTTGCTAAGAGGATTGTCAGTTCCGATGCCAGCATTATTGTCAAGATATAATTCATTGCCTGACTTGGCAAAAGACAGAGAATTATCTGAATGATCATTACCAATATCCCATTTCTTTACTCCAGATTCAAAAAAGGAAACTGATGAGACTGAAGTGCCATCGAGATACAATTGGTTGTCACTACCTTTGACATATGCAACAGGTGACCCCGAAGATGACTGGCCTCAAATGCCGACAGTGTCGGATTCAAGGTTCAACAGGGAACTGAGACTGTCAGAAGACACAGATAAAGGATAAACTGAATCAATACCAAAATATATTTTAGAATCAAGACGAAATATGCCTGAGTGGACAGTGTTGTAAAGGGAAAACGCCGGATAAAGGCTGCTGTTGACAGAAATCATTCCATCAAAATCATTGACTGCTAGGCAATCTGAACATTCGAGGCTTTCTGCGTTATCTATCAATTTGTCATCATCATAATCGATTGATACAACCTCACTGGCAGATTTGACCGCCTGCTGGACCGGATGCCAGGAAATGGAAGAAGCATAAGGGGCGGAATAGACAGTGAAGCACATTATAAGAAGCATAATAATGTATATGAATAACCAGTATATGTTCATAAGTAGAAATAAAATAAAAAGGGGTTATATACTTTTCGATTCACGAACAGGGAAATATGACTTTATGACGTCAAGAATGCTCCCAATTTTGAATAGGATGAAGGAGTTGAAAATGCAGGCTCATGATCAGAAATCAAACAGACTCTTCTGGTCAGCAGGAGCTGTCTTTAATGATTTGGTCGAGCGTTCGACCTGCGCCACTGAGAAATCATGTTCTTCGACAAGAAACTGCTTAACTCCATCGTTGTCAATATCTTTGAATTCGAGGTTGTAATCCTCTGTTGTCTTCATATTCCTAAACGTATAGAACACCTCTTTCCAATCAAAATCAAAATAATCTGTCCAATTCAGTTCTTTGAACAGTTTTTCATAATCTTTCCCATGAGCTTTTAGAGCAGAAATGGCCTTCTTTGGTCCAATTCCCTTGATTCCACCAATATTATAATCTGTGCCTACCATAATTGCCAGGATCACAAATTGTTCATGGTCCAATCCTATACTGTTTAGTACCTCTCCTAACTTCACAAGCTCTGGTTTAATAGTTGTATACCCTAATACTCCTGCTTTCTTTCGGCGCCCAAGGAGACTAAGGTTTCTAAGAACCCTATCACTCCCAAAAACAAGAGAATCAAAATCCTGACTAACAGTGGCATACGCGTCCCCATTTTTTACCATAAGTGCAGCTTGTGCTTCACCTTCACTTGGCGCTTGTATTACTGGACAGCCCAACAGACGGATTAGCTTTTTTGCTTCATCAACCATCTCAGGCGTAAGCTTTGCGGTCCGACCGGCATATTTTTTCATAGATTCAATATCTTCTTGCTTAACAGCTTCTTGGTAAAGTTTATTTGCATCTGCCTTTAGGCTTGCGCGTCTTTCTCGTTCCTTTAACTTCAGTTCCGGCGGTTCACCATCAAAAACAAATGCTGGTTTAATCCCTGCATTCAGCATTTTTGTCGTACGTAAAAACAAACCTTGAAGATGGCTTGTAATATTGCCTTTTGAATCCATAAGCGGCGCCCCATCAGACATCCGAATAGTAGTAATGAATTGGTACAGCATATTGAAACTGTCAACTACAACAACCCTCCCATTCAAATCTTCAAGTGCCACATCATGACCCTTGACCAAATCTCTTATTGAAACACCCATTTTATTCCAAGTGATATAAAAATGCATAAAATTAAAGATTTATGAAATTAACTGACCTATTCAATGATGATAGCATATCCTCTGCTTTCTTTGTCATTTTACCTGTCGTAATGAATACAAGTGGCATTTTCTTTGATTCTGCCGTAAGTATGGCTGACGAAATGTCTCCATCATTTATTGTCTTCTTGTTCTTTGCTTTAGTGTAAAAACCCACATTTCCAACAGCAGTTGGAACACTCAAAACAAGATCAATCTCTGAATTTTTTCTGATTATGTCAAAACTTACAATTTCTATCTTATTCTTATCGCAAAATGATTTGATATTACCATAAAAATCATCATCCACTTCCTTTTTAGCTTGCTTACTTTCTCCCTCTGCATGTATACTCGTCTGGATAAACGATTCTCCCTTTTCTATCTTAATCTCTTGCTTGCTAACCGGCTGAACGATTTTTTCTGGAGATTTCTCTTCAGTTTTCGCGCCTGGTGAAAAGAACGCCCTGACTATCTCAGTCGCTTCCTCTCTAGTCACATTATAAAATTTCCAAAAAATGTGCTTCGTACTACCTGCCTCAACTTCGATTGGTACGGCAAAGTCTGAAATCGAACGCATGGCGACTTGAAACAGAGGGGGAAGCGCAGAATCGGCAACAACTTTCCTTTCCTTTATTACATCAAAAGCCTTTTTATCTTTTTCATTTAGATGTTTTGCGTAGTTCTCAAGACGGGATTCCTGGCCTTGAACATAATATAATGGTGAACCACCAACCTTAAGTGAACTGACTTTTATCTGCTTCTGAGATGAAAGTTCAGATAAAACTGCTCCAGCCAGCAAGATGTTTGTACCTATCCCTTTTGCGATCTGTGATGGAAGGATAGGTCCGTCCCTCCGAATGATACTCATTGCTTTATCATTAAGCGACATATATGTTGACAAGCAAGTTAACTATTTATTCTTATTGGAAAAAACGGTTAAAAGAAATTGAAAACTTAAGGCCGTACCCATTTTATCTCATAATAAGTCACGTCATTCTCATCATCGACGATACCAACCATGAGTCTTTTCTTTGTAGAATGAGCCACTCTGTTTTTTGCTGCAAATTCATGCCATGTAAGAAATTGGGACTCGTGGATAGGGAAAACAACCCATCGTGCATGGTCTTCTCCAGGCTTTACTCCTCGATCATATACTCGGAAATCAGCGCCGAACTTCAATGCAGTCTTTATTATATAGCCACGGTTTCTTATATCCCTGAAAACACAGAACCTTGTCCAGAAATTTTTATCGATCCTCTTAGCCTTATTTATAAATTTATCAAGTGTAACAGCTGAATTTCTACCATCAAAAAGGTCGAGTCTGCCTTTTTCAAGCAGATAGCAAGCCTCAAGAAGTGACATTTGTACCTTATGATCATCGGTAACAAACCCAAATCTACTCTGATTGTAAAGTTCCCTTGCCTCATCGCTGTCTTCACTTAAAACCTGCTCGCGCATAAGGTATGCTTTAATAACTGACTTTTTTGGCATGATTGCTGAGAATATGGACAAGCATTAATTAAGGTTTCGTTTTAGACACTAGTCTATTGCAAGTAGATTCTTTGTATAAAGATGATACTAAAAATATATATATATCAACTGATTCAAAAATTTGTGAAAAAAGAATACATCATTTGGGTTATCGGTGGGATCATTTTAGGATACTTTTTTGGGCAATATTTTAGTTTTTTTACATTATTCGACACTAACCTGAATGCTGCTTGTGTAAATCTTGAAAGTTCCGCATACACCCTCTTCAAATATTCTTTTGCTATAGTCGGAGGGATTATTGGATTTTTAATATGTAAAGCTTACAGAACTTAGAGCACATATATAACAAAAATTGCCGTTCGCCCTAAGCTAAAGCATGGGGTACAGTGAAAATGTAAAGCATTTGTGTGTACAAGAAATGCATTTCTTTGTATTGAAAATTTCACCCTAAAGTGAGGGGTATTAAACCCACCTAAAATGTTCAGAAATGTACATTTCCAAATATCCAGAACATATTTGTTCTGAATAATTCCTGTGTAATTTTCAATAACATCCAAAATTATATATATCGCATTCTCATTCCTTCCTGTATTAGTACATGTCGGTGATATTCATGGAAATTGAAGAAAAAATCAAACTTATAGAAGAAGTAGGCGAGGAAATTGTCACAAAAGATGAACTCGTCGAATTATTCAAGTCAGACAAACAACTTATCGCATATGATGGTTTCGAGCCAAGCGGTAATCCACACATCGCTCAAGGCATTATGCGAGCGATAAATGTCAATAAAATGACGAAAGCTGGCGTCAAGTTCAAGATGCTAGTCGCTGATTGGCACGGTTGGGCCAATAACAAAATGGGCGGCGACCTTAAGAAAATCCAGCGGGTCGGCGAGTATCTCGTCGAATTGTGGAGAGTCTGTGGTATGGATCTTGAAAATGTTGAATTTGTCTGGGCTTCAGAATTAGCAAGTAGTGATGATTACTGGAAGCTTGTAATGCAAATCGCCAGAAATAGTACATTAAACCGAATTATCAGGTGTGGACAGATTATGGGCAGAAATGATGCTGAAGTTCTTCAAGCATCCCAAATATTATATCCGTGCATGCAATGCGCTGATATCTTTTATCTTCAAGCAAACATATGCCAACTTGGAATGGACCAAAGAAAAGTAAATATGCTTGCAAGAGAGATCGGCCCGTCGTTGGGTTATTGGAAACCCATTGTCGTATCTCATCATATGTTAATGGGTTTAAGCCAGCCTCCAACAGGAGAAAGCACAGAAGACAGGACTATCGAGCTTAAGATGAGCAAGTCCAAACCAGATACGGCAATCTTCATGACTGACACAATGGAAGATATTGACCGGAAGATCAAGAAGGCGTACTGCCCAGAAGGGAACGTAAATGAAAATCCTATTCTAGAGTACTGCAAGTACATTATATTCGAGAAAATGGACCAGATAAGGATTGAGCGGCCCGAAAAATTTGGTGGGAACCTCACATTGAAGTCTTATGCAGAACTTGAAGATGTTTTCTCCAAGAACCAACTGCATCCAATGGACTTAAAATCTGCTGTTGCACAGTGCATCAATGAGTTAGTGGAACCGGTTAGAGTACATTTCCAGACCGATCCAAAGGCTAAAGCGCTCAAAGAAGAGATTGACAGCTATCAGGTTACAAGGTAATGGAAGACTTCATAGACAAAGCACTTGAAATGGGTGCTGAGTATTGCGAAATAAATCACAGTGAGGTTGAGAGGACTGGGATAGAACTGTCAAATAAAAAAGTCGTGGACATTAGTGACAACAAGGGGCTCTTATATTCTGCAAGAGTTTTATTCAACAAAGGATGGGGTAATGCTTTCTCTTTTTCAGATGACATTGATGCGCTAATAAAGGAAGCAATAGACAATGCGTTGCCAGGCAATGTTAAAATTGAAGAAACAAAAGAGGTCAAAAGATCCTTCAAATTCGATGTTAAAAAAAACCCATTAGATTATGGTATTGAAGAAAAAAAAGATTTAATAAAAGGATACTTCGACGACCATAAAAACAGCAAAATAAAGAATACATCAATCCATTATAGCGATGCTGTCAAGAAACACGAATTTTGGAATTCTTTTGGTTCAAACCTAAAACTTAATGACACTGTATGCAGTGCGACTGTTATTTCATATGCGCAGTCAAACGAACGAATGGAAAGCTATTTTGATAACCTCTCAGAGCATGGTGGATTAGAAATCCTAAAAGGATTTGAAAGCAAAGTAAAGGCATGCAACAAGGCTGTCGCTGAAATCCTGAATGCAAAGAACGCAAAGGGTGGCAAGTTCAATATTGTTGTCGATCAAGGGCTTGCAGGTGTCTTTGCTCATGAAGCTGTAGGGCATGCTTGTGAAGCTGATATTATTCTGTCAGACAATAGTGTCCTGAAAGGTATGGAAGGAACAAAAGTAGGTGTTGATGGTTTGACTATAGGGGACAACGGCAAGCTCAATAATTGGGGTTACTGCCCTTATGACAGTGAAGGAGTAATTGCACAAGACACTACCCTCATTGAAGACGGGATTTTGAAAGGTTTCCTCCATTCACGCGAGACAGCAAAAGTCATGGGAGAAGAACCAACTGGAAACGGCCGAGCACAGAGTCTTGAAAATCGGCCGATACCCAGAATGACAAATACATATATCAAACCAAAGGATTGGCACTTTGACGAGATGCTTGAGGATGTTAAAAATGGTTACTATCTGAAAGATTCTTATGGGGGACAGGTAGATACTGCAACCGGTGAATTTCTTTTCAATGCAAAAGAAGGTTTTGTAATCAAGAATGGTATTATTGCAGAAAGAGTAAGAGGGGCATCGATGCTTGGGAGCATATTAAAAACATTAAACTCTATTAGGGCAATCGGTAATGATATACAATACCACGGCGGTGGGGCTTGCGGAAAATCAGGACAATATGCTCTTACTGGTGAAGGTAGTCCGCATCTTCTTTTAGATAACATCACAGTGGGTGGTGCAGAATGAACAAATACTCTGAATCTGTAAGCATCGAACGGATAGAAAGCTATGCTCGGAAAAAGGATATTGAATATGAGTTTTATCTTGTCAATAGCAACGATAAAGAATGCGACATATTCAACGACAATATTGATTATGTCACATCAGGAAGACAGGAAGGGTTTAGCATCCGGACAATTGTAGATGGAAATATCGGGATGGCATCCACAAACAATCTAATAAAATACAAAGAGTGCATTGATTCTGCTGTAAAGATCGCAAATATTTCTAAACAAGACCAGTTTTCTCCATTTTCATATCCAAAAAAAGGAACAAAAGTTAAAACGTTTGACAAGTCGCTTATTGACATAAGTAGTGAAGATATCCATAACCTTATTGAGGAAATCAAGCACAACCTTAAAGATAAAGACAAAAACATCAGAATTTCAAAAGGGTGTTTTACAAAATCGTTTTCAACCAGGACGATAATTAATTCAAATGGAGTTGATATATCTGAGGATTTCTGCAGCAACTCATTAAATATTGAAAGCCTGACCTTGCCTGGCACAGATACCTTATCTATTGAAACTGGTGTAGTCTCAAATAAACCAATTACACCAGACTCAGCGAATGGATGGGCTGAGAGACTCCTTTCATTAAAGAACAAGCAGGCAATGAATGGTGTTAATTCCATGCCAGTAATTCTCCACAGAGAAGCTCTCGCACAGATATTTGCAGCAGTTTTAGAGCCATCTATAAATGCAGAAAGAATTATTGAAAAAAAATCAAAACTCAATATTGGAGATGCTATCTGTGATGAAAGAATCAACATTGTCGATGATGCAACCATTGACATGGGACTTGGTTCCTATAATTACGATGGTGAAGGCACCCCCGGTAAGCGAACAGATATAATCAATAAAGGAGAATTGAAGAGCTTTCTGCACAATAATTACAGCAGTGCAAAATTAGATATGGAAAATACTGGCAATGCCTGGCGTTCAATGTCTACAAAGCCATATATCGAATCTTCAAATCTAGTGATGCAGGGAGGCAATAAAGACATATTGGATACTGAAAACTGTCTTTTTGTTAGAGAGATCATGGGTGCCCATACTATCGATAAATCCTCAGGTACCTTCTCGCTTGGTGCAGTAGAGAGTTTCCTAGTAAAAGATGGAAAACGCACAGCTGTAAAAGATACTATGATTGCTGGCAATTTTTATCAAATGATGAAAAGTATCATCGAGATCGGAAACGACCAGAAATCGTGCTATTCGTCCAGTGGTTACTATCTTCCAAGCATACTTGTTGACGGGATAAATATAATCGGACAGTGATTATATCCACTTTTTCTTTCTGAAATAATAAATCATCACCACGCACATGACAACCATCACAGAAACCATGACCCAAAAACCATACGCAAAAGTCTGACCGGGAAGCACCGTGAAATTGGTTCCGTAAATACCAGATACTACAGTTAAAGGCAAGGCAATAGTGGCTATAATACTCAACACTTTCATAACTTCATTCATGTTGTTTGACACTGCCGACATGTACGCATCAAAGGCGTTCCCTATTGCTTCACGATAATTGTCTATCGTATCAGATACACGGATAGAGTGATCATATATATCCCTAAAGTAAGGGATTGCCTTTTTGGAGATGTGTTTATACTCATTCTTTGCCAGAAAGCCAATCTTCTCTCTCTGTGGCATGACCACTTTCTTAACATGCACAACTAGTCTTTTCAGCTTAAGAATTTCACTAAGAAGTTTGGGTTTTGGATCTTTGGTGGCTTCCTCTTCAATCTTTTCGATTTCATCATCTAGGGATTCCAATGCTGGAGAGAAATTGTCAACCTCCATGTCAAGGATTTTATGGAACAGGAAGTCCGTCCCCTTTCTCATTTGGTTTTCAATCTTGTCTTCATTCTGCTTCAGTTCTTTTATTGAGTCCAATTCTTTGCGATGGTTTGTTATTAGGAAATCCTTCCCAAGGACAAAGTCAAGCTCTATCAAATCGATTGTCTTTACCTTTTTGATTCCATAGAATACACATAACAGGTAATCATTGAATTCTTCAACCTTGATCCTTACAGGTGAATTATGTAAATCTTCAGCAGTAAGTGGGTGAAGATTAAACAGATCCTTAAGCTTGTCTGCATCTTCCTTAGTAATCCCAGTTATGTCTATCCAAAGAGGTTTACCAAGATATTGCTCAATTTTTCCAAAGTCTCCCTTTGTAAGTTTTCCGTCAAGGCAGTATACATCAATCATAGTGAATCACTTAATTATAATCAGTCGTGTATTACACTTTTATCTTAATGCCCTGTTTCTTGATAAATCTATCGGATTCTTCAACAAAAATCGAGAAGAATCTTATCCAGAAAGGGCTGATCATAAGTGAAAGGGCAATTAATGCCATTGTCATTTGGTATCCAAAATCAGTAATCAAGTTAACGCCCAACCCGATTGCTGCGAGGATAAAACTGAATTCTCCTATCTGTGAGAGAATAGAACCGCCATAGAGGCTTTGTCTCCAAGAACTGCCATTCCATCTGAATATTAGTGCATTGATGAGTGTATTTACAAAAAATACAAGCAATAGCAAAATTGTCAAAGGAATTACATTCTTAAATAAGAATCTCATATCTATAAGCATCCCAATTGATATAAAGAATAGGGCTAGGAATAATACTTTGAATGATTGCAGACTATGGTGAACCCACTCTGTTTCTTTTGCACACGACAAAAACAATCCGGCAATAAATGCACCAAGTGCTGTTGAAAGCTGGAACAACCCACTGATAAGTGCTATGCCAAAACATATAACAAAAGCTGCCAAGACTTGGAGTTCAGAATCTCCTTTAAATTTCTCACCAAAAGGAAGTTTAATCTCATTCTTGCGCACCATCCATATGACAAAGGCAATTGCCAATATGCTTCCAATTAGCTGAAGAGTAAGAATGTGATAATCAATACCATCCCCCCCCATGACAGACACTAGCATTATCATTGGAATAATTGCAACATCCTGAACAAGCAATATACTTATTGCCTCTTGTCCGGTCTGGGTTTTAGTCTCATTTTTCATATCAAGAATTTTTAGCACCACTGCAGTACTGCTCAGACTTATAACAAAACCGATAAGAAGGATTCTCCCAAAAGTCCAATCTAAAAAATAACCGAGTACATAAACAACGCCTACACTTATTAGTATCTGAAATATGGTTCCTAAAATCGCAATTCTCCATTTTGATATGAGCTTTGATAGTGACATTTCCATGCCCGCAAAGAAAAGTAACAAAACAACACCAAAATTACCCAAATTTGATATCAAATTAGTATCCTTAATAAGACCAAATCCAAACGGTCCGAGAATAAGTCCAGTTATTATATAAGCAATTACAGAAGGTTGTTTCATTATCCTAAGAATCGCACCAATAAAAAGTGCGACAAAAACAATGATTACAAAACTTATTAATTGTGGATCAAGACTTGCCATCCTTTGCCTCTTTGAAGACAGCCTTGTGGTTTTTGAACAAAAGTGTAAGGATTCTTACTCTTACATCTTTTTCTTTATCGTAATCAGTCATGTATTTAACTGATAGTTGAATATCCTTATTATCCGTATCAATACTCACATAAGTATCAGCATCTTCATACTTAATTTCTCTTGTAACATCATTAATCCATTTTTCAATATTTTCAGGTATTACAGCAAGATTGAGTTTAATCTCCCCCGATATCTTGTTCACTCCATGATTTTTAAGATTCTTGTCCAGCAAAATCTTAGTTGGAACCCTGACGAGATGAGTTTCCTGGCCGCTTTTTACTTTAAGAGTAATGTAAAAAGTTCCTATCCTGTCAACAATACCAGTATCGTCTCCACAGGTAATGGCTTCTCCAATGCGGAATGGTCTCTTTGTTAGAACAACAAGCCATATGAAAAACGACATGATGATGTCTCTTATTGCTAAAGCTATTCCAGTTGTAATAAGACCAATAAAAAGTGTTATATCGTTAAGTCCCACACCAGCAATATACAGTACCACTGATATAGCGATTGAATAAATAAAAAATGAATATATCTTCGTGAGCAGAATTCTCTGTTCGATTTCAAGGTCTTTTTTGAATGCCTCAAATACACCATTAACAGTAGCTCTGAGAATAATCGTTGTTATTACAATAATTATTGCAAACGACAAGAAAAAAGTTACAATATTTATGACCTCTGAAGGGATTGCAATAATATTCTGAAAATGTAATGTCAATAAAGTTGATGTAGTTAACAACAGTAAAATAAATACAACAAGGCTCTTATTAATAAAACCAAATCTTTTTACCATTAGATGTTATTGTGTACACCGATATAAAAACCTTCTTACAGTCATCATCCGTTTGTTAATTTTGTCAACTGTTTGAGAACAACACATAAAGGCCTTTTTGTCCCGTAACAGGAGTTACAAAACCTTTATTTATAGAAGACGCATCTTGTACGTAGGGCTTTGTGTTGGCTGAATTCTGTGCTTTCAGACTCCAGTAGGAGGGGGAAGTCGTGAAACATGAAAACAGTCGTCTTAGTTACATAGAAGGGCTGAAGACGGTAAGGAATCTGGTAGAGAGTCGTTATCCTGACGTATCTGGTCGTCTTTTCGACGAGATGCTCAGCAAACTGGCTCATTACCATTACAACAGGAAGAAGTTCATCCTGCTTGGGCAGGAGAGGGAGGTCTATAATCTGCTGATTGAGAATAGCCATAATCCCTTCACTGTTTACCGCTGGTTGCTTCTTGAGAGGATACCTGATGAGGTTCGATTCCAGTTGAGACAAGGGCAAATAAGCCCAAAGAAAGCCCTTTCTGAGGCTTTTAAGAGGAGAAGGGAGCGGTTGGACATCAATGGGGAAGCTGTCAAAGAAATGGGCTTGTCTTTGATCAGGGGGATGTAAGATGGGATTCAACTACGGAAGACCAAACAATTCCCGAAAACTACCTAATGTCTTCAACAAGAAGCAATTAGCCAAGCTGTTCTCAGAGATTGAAGAAGTCAATATCTTTATGGGAAGCCTGATTGCTCTTTTCTGTGGCTTGAGGATAAGCGAGGTCTGCAACCTTAAGAAGCAGGATAATGACCTTGAAAATGAGATGGTATTTGTCAGGGAAGGTAAAGGATCAAAGGACAGGGTTGTGATGTTACCATCCAAGATGAAGCCATTAGTCCAGATATGTATAATTAGCATTAGAGATGCTGAGATATTTTGATGAACTAGCTCGAAGGAAGGGACCGATAGGATAAACATCCAATAATAATAATAATATCTTAAGAATAATCGATTCAAGTTCTAATTATCCCTATTAAATAGACTTTTTACCAAGATTAATAGAGGAAATATCTCAAGTCGTCCAAAAAGCATGAGTATCATTAGAATAACCTTGCCAATAATTGGAACTGAGTCCAAAGGCATTGTAGACAAACCAACTGTGCCAAGAGCTGAACTTACCTGAAAAGCTGAATCCATCAATGAATAACCCAATATTAAAAAAGCAATTGTTGAGATAAAAAGAAGGAACAGATATGTAAAGAAAAATACTTGAATTAGAAAGACATTATTTTCATCAATAGTCTTTTCCTTTATTTTGAATGAGAATACTGCTGTTGAAGGCAAGGTTATTTTTTTTATTGCCCATCCAATACTTTTAAAGAGAATATAAAATCGGTTGAGTTTAATTCCTCCAGAGGTACTGCCTGTAGATCCTCCAATCATCATACACAACATTAATATTAGTATGAAATATAATGGGAGTCCGGTAAGATTAACTGTTGAATACCCTGTAGTTGTCAGTGCAGAGATTACCTGAAAAATAATTATGCCAAATTCTCGGAATATAATCAAGGATGAGAATACAAATATGGCAATCAATAATAGCAATAACCTTAATTCTGTATTGCTAAAAAATTCTTTGAGTTTCAGACTAACCAATTTGGTGTGGGCTACAAATGATATTGACCCTAGAACCATTATCAAGGAAATAACTGCCAATTGAAACGGATTTGAATAAAAGTGATCTCCAACTGAGAATCCTCCTGTAGAAATTGAGCCAAAGGATATGACTATTGAATCGAACAAAGGAAGTCCTGAGATAAAAAGCAGGATTATCCCAATGATTGTAAAACTGACATAAATCAAGCCCAAGTATTGTGTAGTCATCCTAAAAGATTGTTCTGATTTGTCCAGTCCCTGAGACTTAAATAGGGAGTAGGAAATGGACACTTTCTCATTAGGGTTTTCATCGGAAGACCTTACCCTTGTAAATATGTAAAGAAAAACCAGAATTATCCCAAATCCTCCAATCCATTGTGTTGTTGCCCTCCATAATATCAGGCTTTTTGGGAGAGAATCAATAGAAGGGAAAATTGATAGCCCTGTTGTTGTAAATCCTGATACTGATTCAAAGAGTGCATTGACAAAATTAGTATATGGTAAGAAAGACAAAGATGATATCAAAGGGATTAAGATGAAAGATAATGCAGTCAGTAAAATTGCCCGTGCAGTATTTAGAGGTTTATGTTTTGCAAAGTTAGAAAAAATGTATATAATTGTTGCAATTGTCACTGTAACAAGAAATCCAAACAGATAAGGGGTCAATGATTCTCCATAGTAAGTAGCTGAAAAAATAGGAATAATCCTGAAGAATGCAGATATAAAGAGGATATAACTCAAATATCTTAATATGGCATTCATAGTAAAGTCAATTGTTTGTTGATTTTATCGATTTTAGCACTTTCAACAGCAAGAACAACAACATCTCCTTCTTTGACAATCTCCTTTGGATTCGCCAGAATAAATGCACCATCTCTATATACAGCAATTATTAAGAATTCTTTATGTTTGGAGATGGATTTTCCAATGGCATTGCTTTTTGGACTTAATTTACATTCAATAATCTGGATATTTCCATCTCCAAGATGGGCAATTAATCTTTGGTTTCCATCTTGAGATAAGATGTCCTTGATTTGTTTTACGATTGTATCCACAAATGAGACAACCCGGTAAATGCCAAGTTTTGTGAAAATTTCCTCGTTTCTGGAGGAATTTACAATGGATATAATCTTACTGACTTTAGTTTCTTTTGCAATTTCTGCAACCATCAGATTAGTCTTGTCGTCCTTTGTTCCAATAATGATTACATCTGCTTCATTAATACCTGCGTCCCTTAGTATTGCGATATCTGTTGCATCACCACAAATAATTGTTCCATCGATTTCAGATTCAATCTTTTTTGCCGTTTCTGTAGCCTGCTCAACAATTGTAATGTTATGTTTCTCAGAGGATAACATATTTGCTATTGACTTGATAGATTCATTGGCTCCAACTAGTATTATTTTCATTTACCACACCTAGATTATCGAGATAAGATTTAGATAGTCAAAGAATTTATAAAGATTTCCATCTTAAATATTCAAAAGACCATATTTTTTATCTGCAAAATGAATAATGAGAATGATTCCGGCTATCTGATAATAATCCTATCTCTGTTCTACACAGCATTTATTTTTCTATCAGTGAAATATAGGGAGTTTTTTGTCCAGCATTTTTCATAGAAGTGGACAATGTGAATTTTTTTACTTGTGTTGTTGCTGTTTTATCTGTACCGTTATATAAAGAAGTAACTTAATTCTGAATATTAGGACAAGTTTTATAAAATACACAAGGCTCAGAACCTCTGAAAACCAAGAAGTCAAGGGTTTGAGAGTCCAGAAAGAAAAGTGGCCCATTTTAAATATCAAGGGCCGTCAACCATATGAGCCATGGATGACGACTGTGGGGCACATGTCAGCGACATCAGGCAACACCTTTGTTTTTACCTGTAAGTGACAACAAATGCAAGAATATTTATATAGTTGAATACCTAAATTGGTTCTTAAAATGTTAGATTATGCACCACCACCAGATATTAGCAAGGCTATAACTTACGACAAGCAGAGGAATCCGCCTTTGGTTGAAGTAGTCAGCAGTATGTCAAATCCTCTTAGTGAACTGGAAAAGAAGATCGGATCAACGATTTATCTCGCACAGAATGATAATGTCGTGTCGGATGCAGGGTATGGGTTAGTTGGATCAGAATATAACAAAATAATTGACGGGCTTGATGTTGGACTCGTCCACCGTTTAAATGATGACGGTAAATATTCTCAAGTTATTGATAAACTAAAAGAACCAATATCAATATTTAAAAAATTTGATTACTCATTATTGAATCAAGGTAGAAAAGAAAAACTGTCAAAGGCATTCAATAGTTATGGGTACGCCATTCGTCAGAGTATTAGTATGGAAGATTCAAAAAAGTATTTTAATACTGCAATTGACCTGGATCCAAACAATTCTGCCCCATATGGAAATTTAGGTTTCATAATGGTGAAAGAAAAAAAATACGCCGAAGCACTTAGATTATATCAAACAGCAAAAGAATTAAATAATGACCCTGTCTTTAAAAAGAAAGTTCAAAAGTGGATCAACAAATTAAAAACCATGATATAATTTGGTCTATTTCAAGATTCTTCTTAATTATCATATTCATCCCATGGGCAATAGCAGGTGATACTGGAGATCATAATCCTTTCGGTGACGACATATCCTACACATCCACCAAAACACCCAACGGTGACTTCTCAAACATCGAGGCTGACGACAACCGTAACGATATCCCTTTCGAAGACGCTAAAGACGAAAACGGGAACTTCCAGGGAGTATATGCTAAGGGTAATGGAATAGATGGTTTCATTCACAGACATTTATATTACTGGTACTCTCTAACACATGCAAATTACTTTGAAGTCGATGGATATGAATTCAATAATATCAAAGATTCTGAAATACATCTCTATCCAAACGGCAGACTTGATTTCGCCGACATAACGTCAGATGTTGATAATAACAAACTTAAATTTTACAACCCGCTCGGACATTCACTTAATTACTCAAAAACCCTGACAGACTCTGACTCTTTATCAGACATCGTCGAAAGACGACTGAACCTCGACCCAAACAACCCAGATGTCGATAATGACGGCCTAACAGACAGTGATGAACTATTAGTCTACGGCACAAACCCGCTAAACGCTAATTCAGGAGCGATGATAAATG
>JAIPIC010000087.1 GCA_021734865.1 Candidatus Woesearchaeota archaeon
GGCATCCCCTTATTGAGTTGCCTTAAAATCCAGTGTCTTTTTTTTTATTCAATTTATACATTGAGCATCACCAGGTAAAAGAATGGAAATGCTATTTATAAAGCACAAGATATGTTACGCAATTACGTGACTAAACAGTCAATAGAATCTTGGGATAATTTTATATAATCCGATAATATAATTTCTAATATGCAAGTAGTCGAAATGATGATCTTTTTCATTGTGTCTTTATTTATTGGATTTATGATCATAAATTTCGTAGGAAACTGGGATGCTGAAGGTGCTTTTAGGTATTTTAAGGATCTCCAGAGCGGTGGCGGAGAACAGAAATTCAAGACAGTTGACATAGATATGTTTGTATCATCCTCTCTTCGATTCTGGGAAGATTGCGGAAGGGGTGAGGTCAATATGTCGCTAGCGCTTTATGTTGATGGCAGTGGAAATGTCAACAATACTTATGTCTTTGACAAAATAAAAGAAATGAATCTTTGCAATACTATTCAATCAGCAACTGAGAGTTGCGGTACAAGAGAAGATGTGGATTTCTCACCCACATTGATCGTTCTTCCATCAGTTGTAAGGATAAGATGTGATCCTGTGAGTGAAAAGCTTGTGGTAAGAGGATAATGGAACAATCTATGCAGATAATCGTAGCTGTTATCGGAATAATCATAAGTGTTGCGGCTATTATCAATGTGAACGCAAACATACAGCAAACAGCAAAAATAGACCAAAGTGAACAGACTCTTGACAAGTTTGTGTTTGAATGCAATCAAATGTGTGGATCAAGCAGCTTCCAGCCAGCTATAATGACTGCGAGAGCACCATCAGGTTCTGTTTTCTATTCAAAAGGAAACAAGATATGCTATAAATTTGGTGAGATAGTCAAGTGCCAGTACTGCAACTGTGATACTCAAGATGCAATTCTATTGAACCTTTCAAATGATATTGCCAGAAAAGCATATTCTTCAATAGACATAAAATGTAATATAAAGAAAAAAAATGTAGTTGTGATTAATTGTTCTTAGGGTGCCGTACAGGCCAAAGTACCACTAAATTGTCTTTGAAGCCACATATTAGAACCATCACCATAACCCTCTGCACTAGCACATGAACCCACATTATAGGCTTTCACAAGCATGGCGGTTGCTTCGGCGTTTGGAATATTCTGATCCACCTGCCAGTAACTACACAGCAATTTTGCACATTCTTTCATGTCAAGCACTTTGCCGCATGTGCATTCTTCAACCTGCGGACAATAGATACCATCTTCACAGATTCCGATCCCACCAAGGAACTCCTCATCATAATCCGACGTCCCCAGATTTCTATTCAAATCTATCTCTTCAACTTTCTTAATGCAAAAACGTGCAAGAAACTTTTCACTGCACTCGTTGCTGGATGCTTCTGAACAAAGGCTTCGGCATTCTGTCTTTGCATCCTCTTTGCCCTGCCTCAAAGCATCTTCACTTTCAATAGCTTTGAGTTCATCCTTTTTACCTTGTATCTGACCCTGGAACATCTTAAGCATGACCATCGATACGGCTAGAATGATAAACAGAGCGACAAAAATCTCAATAGGTTTCTCAGTACCTTTACGATACATCTTCCTATTTTTAAATATTGGCATCATTTTTTCTTACCTCGTTTTTTTGGAGCTTTTCTCTTGGATTTTTTTTTTGAAGGTGCAGCAGCTTTCTCCGCTGCTTTTTTTGTATCTTCAAGTTTCATTTTGTGTTCAAGATATTTATCAAATTTTCTAATTGTGAGAAGCAATATTGCAACAACAGTACCAGACATCCACAACAGCATTGTCGAAAATTCAACGCCCATTATCGTGTTGCCTATAAGCACAACAATACATGCAACAAGGATGATCTGTCCAAGCCACACTTGTGTATGTGTATTTACCTGTGTAATTTCATGAGTAGTCTGCTTAACGCTCCACTGAGCATAGATTGTGTATATCAGCACTGCGATCGCGAAGCTTATAAGGCCAGAAACCTCATAAGGCAAAGTACCAGAGATTATAAAGAAAGTCTCAATCGATATTATTAAAGTCAGTATTAAGATGATAGTATTATTTAATCTGTGTTTTGCATCACGCATGACATACACCTCTTTTTATTGGTTTATAAAAGTTTCTATCATATATATTTTTCGCTTATTAAGTTTTAATTTGTACTTCATCAGCGCTACGATCATAGTAAAAAAATAGGGAGTTCCCACCAGTGCCATATTCGCCCAGATTGAGATTAGTTGGGTCTTGACCAATTCCAGCCCATTCAGTGCTAATTGACCCTGGATCGGTGGCGATTGAGGTTTCAAAATGGACAGCAAAACAGATTTCAGTATTAGCAACATTTGAAGTGCCATATTTATAGCACTCATCAGCAAGGTAAACTATCTGAGATGCACTTGCCGTGCTTAACTGAAGAATCTTATCTTTGTCGGTATCTTCAAAGACACCTCTCAGTTTGTACTGTGAGCTGGTTATCATCTCCCTCGAGAACTGTATGACTATAACAGCCACTATGAGGGTTACGAAAAGTACAGCCATTACTCTTATCGGTAGTTCCATTTTCTTTCCATTTATCTATTAACTTATATTATTTACTAATTCAATGATAGTGCATGATATTTAATCGGCCATAAGGCCCTTGAAAAATAGTTCTATCATAAAATAATGACCGCCTATGAGTATTATGGACATTATGATAAAACCACTAATATTTGATTTAAGTTTCCGTGCAAACTTATATGCGTCATTTCCTATCTCTATCTTTGTACTGAATAATGAGAGGATTATATACATTTCAATGAAATAAATAAGTACTATTATTTCCAAAACAGTCGGTGGTACGATTTTGGTAATATCAACTAAACCGCTGAAAGACATCATTGATGTCCCAAATGCTTCCTGGATGGCTTGGAGCTGTTTTGCAATGAAATCAAGTGATTTCACTATGACGATGGACATAATAATTGCAACTGAGCTCAGAAGTGGAAGGAGCATTGTGACTGATACATTTATTAGGCTGACTGTCTCCGCAAGCATAGTCCGGATGTAATCATCAAGCTCAATGAGTGCAATTGTCTGCTGCCTGATAAGCTTAGCAGCTTTTGTCGCACTGTTTTGTGAAACCCTCGAAAACATGATTATTTGATCAAGGACATTCTTGACTTTCAAAGAAGGGCAAAGAGTTGTGAGTATCTTATCAACAAGAATCTGAATATTTCCCTTGGAATATTTGAGTGTTGAACCCAATTTCTTGAATATCTTGACAATTGGGTGATTAGAGAATCCTTCACTTTTATAATCATCAACAATACTTGGGATAATATTTTCTATTGATATATTGAGTGAAAGGAATGTGCTGAAATTCTGCAGCAGATGCGGGAGGTCATCTTCTGCCATCTTGACATCTGTCCACAATTTCTTGTGAAGGCGCAGATAGTATTCTACCAAAACATACAATCCTAACATAACCCCAAACCCTATCAGCCAGACTTTGATGACAGACATTATTTCGTATTCTCTCTCAACTGAGACTACTGAAGATGCATCAATAGACATCAAATGGGCAACTCCTGGCATTGAACACAGCAAAACTATCAATAAAACAACCGGATAGATCCAGATAGACATTTTCTTGTATCCTGGACTTTCATCCAATCTGATAGTGTCTATTTGTATTCGCTTATTTGCAAAATCAAGTGCGACGAGCATCAGTATCGTCGGAAATAAAATATTATATGCAAACATTATCATGCCAGGTTTTGCGAGGTCAGGCATGAAAATAGATAGCAACGGCAACATCATCAAGGATATGACTGGCAGAAGCACTCCAAAATTGATGAGTCCTTTGGCTTTTTCTGCGAGTTCTTCAGCAGACCGTTTTCCCTGAATACGAAAGTTTAGCAGAAGGGTTTCAATGGTTTCTGCGATTATACTATCCATGTCTTTAGCTTCTGCCATCGTAGCTGTTTGAAGCAGTCTAAGTGACTTAACAAACACAGGATTAACAGAATTCCATTTTGGGATATAATGCTCAAAAGCTTTACCCAATGTTGTCTTGTCTTTTCTTTGTATTTGATTGGCTATATGGTCAAATTCTATCCTGATTATCCCTCTCAGTTGTCCCCTGGTATTTAGAAAAGCATATTCAAAGCTAGTATTCATAGAAACATAATTAGACATGCTTAAGATTGACTTAAACATCTGTTCATTATAATCCATGATTGCATGTGAATAATAAATGTGGGTCGGATAGATATACACTATGATACTAATTATCCCACCGAAAAATATCACAATTATGGAGAATATATCATAGAAAAGGCTGCTCATGAAATACAATAAACCTGTAAAAATAAGGAAGATCAATGCGGTGCTGTTCACATCTCTTGAACTGTACTTGAAATAGATATCAGATAGTCGTTTTTGGTCTCCTTTTAGGGAAAATGCAAAGGGTAAGGATTTTCCTATCTCATAGACATCAGTGATATTCATTTGTCTTTTCCGGCCATCTGTCTTAAATCATCTATTGCATCTGAATAATCTATCTTTCCCATACTTTTAAGCTGTTCAAGGGGCTCCTGTTCAAGGGGCTTGTTCACATTATTAATTGTTTGATTCATCATTACTGCAGGATTAGAATTACTAATTACTGTACTGCTTGGTATAGGGTTTGACTGTAGATCCTGGATGTTCTCCGGCATGTCTCTGCTAAATGTCCTGACATAATCATCTTGATCAGGCGTTCTACGGCTTTCAATCATTGGCAGTATGCTCTTGCTGAACAGGTCCATAAACTGTTTCATTTTATCCTCAGATTCAAGGGGCAGTATATCCTGGAAGAGCTTTGTAAACTTAATATTTATCGGTGACACATATTTTGCCTCAAGGAAATCAGACTTAGCGGCATATGTTGCATGCATCTGTTTTGCCCACCCTCTCAGTCTAATCTCTCTAATGATATCATTATAATCTTTGTAGCCCTTGCTCACTTTCAGAACCGTCTGAAGCAGTATTGATTTTCCATTCAGAAGATTATCTGTAGGTACAAGTGTATCTTTTTGTGAGTCCCAAACAAGAAGATCCTGAAATTCTGGCTCGTCTTTCCAGTTTTTTAGAACCTCTGTCACGGATAGTACCCTTCTTACACGTTTAAGACCACCAGGTAGCTTAATCTGGTTTACAATGATTATCAAATCTGTAACTTTAAATGATCCTGGCGGCACTCCTAGGTCATTGACTACCCTGTCAAAGACACCATACGGAGAATCGCCGTGTATGGTTCCTGCAACAACATTTGCCATCGCTCCAACCCTCATGGCTTCGTATAGAATTTTTGCTTCCTTGCTCCTGATCTCTCCGATAATCAGGCATGAATCCCCTAGACGCAATGAAGTCCTCAGACCTTTTTCAAAGGGGATTTCCATTCCTGCATCTGATAGGGCGCTTCTGACTTTCAATGGAAGAACATCATATCCAAGGGACTTATAAGCATCAATTGGCAGTTCTTGGGTGTCTTCAATAGTTATCATTCTATATTTTGGAAGAAGCTCAAGAAGCAGTGAGCCAAGAAGTGCGGTCTTTCCAGAACCTCTCGGTCCAGCAACAAGAAAAGATCGTCCTTGTGCTATAGCAAGACTCATGAGCCCCGCAAACCATTCATTGATTGATTTTTTTGTCATAAAGAGGGGAAGCGTCCATGGGTTTTCTCTATGTTTCCTAATCGAATATGCAGTACCAAATATGGAAAAAGGATCTATTATTGCACAGACCCTTGCTTTCTGTTCCTGAATGACTATCTCTCCATCAAGTTGGGGTTGTGCTCTGTTAAGTGGCCTTCCTGTCGATATTTTTAGGCGCATGTTAAGATATTCTAAGGACTCGTCGCTTGAGAAAATATTAGATACACATTCATCAAAGTCCGCATGGACTATCCGAATTGCTGTCTTGTATCCAGGAGGATTAATATTTATCTCAAGAACTTTGTCATCAAATAGAAGATGCTCTAATATCCCATAGTCAAGATACCATCGTTTGATGATAGGGTTTTCTGTTTTGCCAGTCTCTTTGAACTCTTCAACTTCATCATACAATCCGCTCAATTCATTGAATTTTACATTCATCTCAGGAATATTGATGAAATAAAGATAACTTACCCCCTCGTCTTTCTCATAGATCGATACTTGAGCTCCAGTTTTGATCATATAAGTGTCCAATAGTTTAAGATTACCCATCAATGAACCGAACCGAACATCAATGAAGAATGGCTCTACGGAAAGAAGTTGGCCGTTCTTATCATATTCTTTCGTAAACAACCGCGTCTTTATCCTCAGGCGATCATATTCTGTTGTGATCAGCGGACATTCTTTGCACTCTTTTGAAAGCCTAGGTGATGAAGTAAGTACTGAACCTTCATAAGGGCAATCGGCACAATCGACCAAGGCAATCGTGTGCTCATTGTATATCATACAATTGCTTCCTCTTGAAAGAATATAAAAGTTTCTATAAACAGATAAAGTCAACTAACGTGGATTTGGGTAACAAATATATGCAAAGCAGATTTTGGGACTGTAAATTACTCTATTTACAGTAATTCTTCTTTGCAAAAAGGATTAGTCGTTGTGTTTCTCCATCGATGAATTTGGACATAAA
>JAIPIC010000088.1 GCA_021734865.1 Candidatus Woesearchaeota archaeon
GTTACCAAAAATTGCCTATGGATTGTGAGCCCTTTAATACGGAGAAAAGCAAAGCTTTTCTTGTACACAAAAATGCTTTACATTTTTATTGTACCCCATGCTTTAGCTTGGGGTCAGGGCGAACGGGAATTTTTGTTATATCAAGTTTGTCTTTAAGATTATACTCTAATAATTTATTGTGGTACTGAACCCTTCATTCGCTTAGCTAGATAAATAATCGGTGTATCAGTAATAAGAACAACCAGTTTCATTGCATATGATGTCAGAAATATAGATATAATAATTGGCCAGTCAAAAACCTGCTCCCAAAATATCCCAAAACCCACAAATGCAATCCAAGTGAAGATGACATTATCAAAAAACTGTGATATCATTGTAGACAAATTGTTTCTCAACCACAACCATTTTTCTCCAGTAAAACGCCTGATAAAACCAAACAGGAAGACATCAAGGTTCTGTGAAATAAGATATGCAGTAAGCGATGCAATGGTTATTCTTGGCAGAATTCCAAAGATGGCTGCAAGAGATGGGCTTAACATGTCAGAAGCGTCTGGAACGAACATTAAACTCAGTTGCATGATGACTGTAGTCGCAACCATCACGAAAAATCCCAAACTGACTGCTTTCTTTGCATATTTCTTCCCATGATTTTCAGCTAGAATATCAGTAATAAGGAACATTGAACCATACAGAATATTCCCCATTGCTGTTACATAGCCAAACAATTGCACTGTCTTCATCACCTGAATATTGACAAGTATTATTGACATGGCTGTATAAACATATAATCCTGTCTTACCATACAGTCTGTAGGCTAGCAGGATAAGAATATAATTGACAACCATTAAAGCAGGCCATAGCAGTTCGTTAATCATAGAACCAAGTGACTGGAAATTCCTTATAAATGTATTGAAAAAAACTTCTTGAAGTTATAATAAGAGCTTTGAAACATGATAGACTGCGAGAGATACTAACCAAGCCACAGATGTTGTCATGAGCATACTGAAAATTGCCCATCTTGCACCTATTTCTTTTTTTATAGTCAAAATGCTGGCAAGACACGGAGAGTATAAAAGGATGAAAAATAAAAATGATAAAGCACTTGGACTAGTAAATAATAGCTTAATTGTGTTAATTAATCCATCTTCTCCTACTCCGTACAACGTTCCCAGGCTGCTTACAATAGCCTCCTTGGCAAATACTCCAAAAAATAATGAAACACTATTTTGCCAACTTGCAAAACCCAATGGTTCAAAGAATGGTGTTATTGTCTGTCCCAATATGCCAATAAGACTGTCCTTGCTTGCGTAGTCAACACCAACAGGAAGAGATGCTAGCAACCACAATAAAACCACCATAAATAATATTACTGTCCCAGCTTTTTTTATAAAGGCTAAAGTATTTTCCCAAGCGTGAATTATTAAACCCTTTAAGGTTGGGAATCTATATGAAGGCATTTCCATCACAAAAGGAGAAGATAACCCCTTAAACAGAGTTTTATTTAATATGATACCAATGATTATTGCCATAATAATACCAAAAATATACAAACCAAATAAGACGAGATAATTGTGATTTGGAAAAAAAGCGGCAGCAAACAAGACATATACAGGAAGCTTAGCTCCACATGACATAAATGGAGTCAAAAGGATAGTGAGAATTCTATCTTTCTTTGAATCCAAAATTCGACTAGCTAAAATTGCAGGTACCGTACATCCAAAACCAAGTATCAGAGGTAAGAAGGATTTCCCGTGAAGGCCAAGCTTATGCATAAACCTATCCATTAGAAAAGCTGCTCTAGCCATATAGCCTGAGTCTTCTATTACTGAAATCATGAAAAAAAGCATGAATATCGGCGGTACAAAAACAAGAACCGACCCTACACCAGCAATTAGGCCGTCTACAACAAAAGAACTCAAAAAAGACTCTCCAAATACTGACAAAACTTGGACTGATAAGTAAGAAAATACAAATTGGATTATATCTGAAATTGGTTTTGATATGATAAATGTGATAAAAAAAACCAAGAAAATCGTTGCAAAGAAAATAGGTAGACCAATGAATCTATTAGTAAGAAAATAATCGACGTTCTCTGAAGTCATTATTCTTTCCTTTTTATTTTTTTTAACGCTTTCCAGCATTAAACCAGATACATAATGATATCTTGCATCTGCAATAATACTTTCAATGTTTTTTCCAAAAACTTCTTCAAGATGGATCTGAATCCTCTTAACATCACTTATTATACTACTCTTAGAGATTAGTTTTTTCTCATGATCAATTCTCTTGATCTCTTCTGTAACATCTTTATCATCTTCAAGGAGTTTAATGGCTTCCCACCTTGATCTTTTTTCCAGTAATGTCGAAACTTGTTCGATATGTTCTTCAATTTCTTTACCAAAAAAAACATTCCTTCTTTGCACTCCACTGTCAATTTTTTTTGTCACGTCCATTAATTTTAAAATTCCCTTGGAACTATTGGCCTCAATCTTTACAACAGGATAACCTAAAAGTTGTGACAATTTATTCTCATCAATTAGTACTCCCCTCTTCTTAGCTAGAGTGACCATATTTAATGCAATTACCAAATTGACCTTCAGTTCCATTAGTTGAGTGGTAAGGTATAAATTCCTCTCTAATTTAGTGCAATCGATTACCTGAATGACAATATCTGGTCTTGATTCTCTCAGGAAATTTCTAGTTATGAGTTCTTCATTAGAATATGCAGAAAGGCTGTATGTGCCAGGCAAATCAACAATAGTGTATTCCTTATACCTTCCCTCAATTTTGGCTACGGTTTTACCAGGCCAATTACCAACATGCTGATTAGAACCTGTAAGGCTGTTAAATAAAGTACTTTTCCCAACATTTGGGTTGCCAACGAGCGCTACAGTTTTCATTCTAATTCTCTGACATAAATTTTGTTTGCCTGTCCTCTTCCTATAGCGAGTCTAGTATCTAAAATTTCAATAATTAACGGACCAGAATCGTTTTTGGAAACTTTAATTGTGCTTCCTTCAAGAAGTCCAAGATCACACAAACGTTTTATTAGTTGATGACCGCAATTTATTGTAATGACTTCAGCGCTCTTCCCTGCTCTTAAATCAGTTAAAGGTATCAATGTATCACTTTTCCATGTGGACACTTCTTAGGATTTCCTAAAATAACATATAATTTTTCAATAGTGGATTGAGAAAATGCGTGCTCAAGCCTATGCGCTTCATCTACAATAACATCAGATTCAATACCGATCATCTCAGTTAAAAACACTTCGATGACACGGTAATTATGGGTTATCCTTTTAGCTTCTAAAAGTCCTTTTCTTGTGAAAAATATATTTGAATAAGGTTTCATATTAATATAATGCTTATCAATAAGTTTTCTAAGCATTGCAGATACACTTGGTTTGGTGACATCAAGAATTCTTGAAATATCAATCGAACGAACACCCATGTTTTTATCTATTGACTGTTCGTACACATTATATATTGCTCTCAAATAATCTTCTTCTGACTTGCCTACCATTAAGTTAGGTATATCTAACTTATTTATAAATCTTTAGTTGTAATGTTCAGTTATATTAACATTGATAAGATATATCAAAAAAGAAAGTTATCCCTGAATTACAACTTTTTTGCTTAAAATCAAGAAAAAAATACATTCGTTAGGACTACACTAAATCACCAATGTAATAATCAGTTAACATTGACTTTGCTTTGGCAGAATGAGGTGTTCCAGAACCCATTGGTCTGCTTTCGTAAAGCTCAGAAGCATCTCTGCCGCATCCTTCCAATAGTGCAATACCTCCAGGATGTGATGCAACAAAATCCGATACATCGTAGACCATTCCATCAATCACAAGCCAGCAATCACCCTCTGAAGCATGATCAGCAACATTATTTAGAGTGTAAGCTGTCATCCTCATCTTCATACCACTCTCGGCTGTTGTGGTATCATCTCTCTGATCAGTCTCCTGAGGCTGCACACTACATCCCACCACAAATAATAAAATTATTAGATATATGTATTTCATAATATCATTATATTAAACTCATATATATTAACTCTCTTTAAGTTTTGAAAATACTTTGCTTAATTCACTCTTGTGATGCTCGATTATATCCTCTGGAGTCCCTAAAGATGCAGCAGCTTTAGCTAGACGTCCCACAACCTTCTCAAGAATTTCTGATGATGGTTCGTCATAATTACCACCAACTTCTTCAAAAGTATGTCTCACTTTTCCAACAACTCCCTCTCGAAGTTGTATATCAGAAGGTGTATCTCCTAGCTGTTGGCTAAGTCTCATAAATGTTTCTTTTTGTGCCTCCATAAAACATTCGACTACCAAATCTCTTGCTTTGGCCACATTCAAGTCTCTCAGATCTTCATCTGTAACATTCCATCTCATATCAATCACCCTCTACATTATATTTCTCGACCATGAAAGCCGGATAATAGCTTTTCTTTGCTTTTCTTATGCCCTCAATACCCAAGTCCTGTTCTCTATTAAGATACTTAAATTTGTCTGGGATCCTGGAAGCAAATTCCTTTAGAAGATATTGGTAGACACCATCATAATTTGTATCTCCTTTTTCAAAATGTTCCACGAAAGTATCATGATTCAATGGTTCTCCTATGGCAAACCCAACTACTTTCCGATCAACCAACAACGCCACACCAAAAAGCTCAAGTGCTGTGAAGTTAGTCAGTGTCTTCCTAATAGCTCTGTTCTCAACAGCCAGTGCCGGATTCTTGTCGCAATCTCTCATATTACACCATTCTTCCTGCAGTTCAAGGCATTTATCAAGGACTTTTGACAAATCCATACAAACACAAGGATGGTTTTTTGCGAATCTCTTCACAAAATTGCGTTTAGGAACATATTTACCTCCCTTAAGTGTAGCAAGTTCCTTAATGTCATAAACATAATCAAATTCATCTCTCTGCTTTTTTACAATAAGTCCACTTCCATCAATATTCTTTATGAGATCACCATCCACATTGTGGAATTTCTTTCCGTTAAGTACCATCTTGACTATTTTATCAGCTGGTCTTGGGCCTATTGGCTGCATATATTGGTCTCCATATTTTATAATCAGATGTTTATCCTCTTCGGTGAAACTGTATTTTTCGGCCCATGCGAAGAGGTTCGTAAAAGTCATCTCTGAAATTCGGGAAGGATATTTACTGAGATATGAGCTAAACAATTCCCTGTCCGAAAATTCAATGTTTCTCATCACGTACCCCATCATATTTTTTGCTTAGTTTATATAAAGCGACAATGAACAGGCTCTCAGACCATCCCAATGGTGAATTCTCATTATTTTTTTGTGAATTTGAAAAGTATAACTCTGGAATCTCACCATCCTGATTTATCGTCTGTTTTGCCTTCTCAATATATTCAGCAGCCTTGTCCCATTGTCCGGATTTTTCATAGATGATTGCCAACCAACTATAACCAAAAGTCCACTCAGCTTCCTCAGAATAGCCGTCTCGATTTTTATTGTAATAATGATCGTTTTTATATCGGATAACTCCTCGTTTCCGTTCGAGATGATATACAACATTGCTTAAGATTTCCTTCTTTTCTTTTGCTGTAACAACATTATATGGCCATATCAAAGAAAGAAGAGCCAGATCGACAAATTTCTTTTTTGATTCCCTTGGAAGCAGACTATGTAAGGTCTTTTCTCCTACCTTGATCAGATGGCTGGGAACATGAATCTTTGTGTTATTCTTAATCATCTTCAGACCAGCAACACACGCACCAACTGAAGAAGCATGGACCTCTTCATCTTCCTCCCATATTCCACTGTCTGGATCTTTCCAGTAAGCGATTGAATCAAGATAATATACAAGCTTTTGAACAATCCTCATATCACTCTCTGATTTAAGAATCTGAACTCCCTGGACATGCTCCAGCTTACCTATTTTAAAAAGTATGGCACCGATTGCATCATGCTGTTTAAAACCCCATTCTTCCCAGAACTCATCAAAGCTTTCCGGATCATATCTTGGATGGATATATTCAAATTTATTTTCAGGTTTCTTACTGATAGCGTAATCTATCTTATATTCGTGCTTCTTAAAAATCTCCAGAATCGCCTGGTAAGTCTTCAGGACAGTTTCCCAGTCACCAATCTTTTCAAATGCTAAACATTCATAGAAATTATCACGCAACCATGCTTTTTCATATCCTGTATTTGCTTTCTTCTTTGATGCAGCAAATAGACCGCTCTTGTATTTGAGACTGTTGAGAATGCTTAAATGATGTCTGACCAGATCATCGTAATTGACCTGCTTAAAAGGTTTCATATATTTATATATTATCAGCCATCATTTAAATATGTTGTTTAATTATTGAAAATCTCGCACTAAAGTGCGGGGTATTTAAATCCCGATGAAACCCTCGCAAGCGAGATTTTCAATACAAAGAAATGCATATGCATTTCTTGTACAAAAAATGTACCATTTTTCCGTACTTATAATTGCGATTATCAGTTCCAAAAACTGCTCACACGAGTCCATACTCGTATGTGCAGTTTTCTGTTACC
>JAIPIC010000089.1 GCA_021734865.1 Candidatus Woesearchaeota archaeon
GGGCATCCCCTTATTGAGTTGCCTTAAAATCCAGTGTCTTTTTTTTTATTCAATTTATACATTGAGCATCACCAGGTAAAAGAATGGAAATGCTATTTATAAAGCACAAGATATGTTACGCAATTACGTGACTAAACATTAATTGTGCTATTTTTATACCTTATTATAAAATCACATCAAACCTAACTTACCAGTAACAGAATCGATTTTTTCTTCTTCGTCAGGACCTATGCCTACGCATGTAGTGGTCCCAGGAGCAATTACAGTTCTGCCTGCATCAGTAATAAGTGCGGTAACAAGCCCAAAATCTTTAGCATCCTGATTTATCCGGTAGAGTTCCTTCAGGTCGTCAACCTTGACGACAATTTTCATGCTCCCTTCAGAACGCCATTTCTTTACAAGATCCTTTTCACTTCGGACAACTGCCTCAACAGCTGCGTGAGCACACTGTGCTGACATCTTGCCCTTGGGTAGTTTAAGATCAGATCGTACCACAATAACTTGTTTTAATACCATTTAGACAGAAATTCTTTTCCCATCTATATAAATAATTGGGTCTTTGAAGACCTGGTCCAGATGGATGATCGCGTAGATCGTCCCTCCGAACCAGTAATTTGAACCTATTGCGACATGAGCAGTGCCCAATGTCTTTTCATTGACCAAGGTAGGGCCCAGAAGCGAAGCTCCTGGGTTAATCCCTATACCGAGTTCACCAATTCTTCGTATTCCCCAAGGATATTTAGCCTTTTTATGGGATTTTCGAAGGTATTCTTCGAGTTTTCTTGCTACTAGACCACCCCTGATCGTAGTGACTTCTCCATTTTTAATGTTGAGCGTGACTGTATCCTCTACCATGAGTTTAGTATCCCCATTGTATTTGACTGAACCATCGATGACTACTTTTCCTTCAACCTGCCTACCACGTGGAGGGATGTAAACTTCGCCTGCTGGAAGATTTCCACCGAGCTTGTCTTTGTATATCCTGCCGTCGTTTGAAATAGCTTTTTTTCCTTCAACACGGAAGATTACATCAGTTCCTTTTTCGGTCCTAACCCTAATCCGGTCTGCCTTTGTCATTTTCTCGTTAAGAACTCTTGCTCTTTTATGCATCATCTCATAATCAATATCGACTGATTTCATGAATTCTTCAAATTTGTCTGTACTAAGGCTGGATAACCCTCCTGTGGATAGGAATTTATGCTTCATATCTTCAGCAAATCGTCTGTAACTCTTGCCGATTGTTCCAAGTGAACCAATCTTTCCAGAGTAAGTTAGAGCAAGTGCGCTCTTTTGAGGTAGTTTTGCCATTGCTTGAATGAGATCCTTGTCTGCCTTTGTCTTGACAAATTTTGGTTTTTGTACAGCAATTGCGTACTTGATTCCAATAGCTTTGGCTGCCAGAACATAGCATCCCATCATTAGTGCAGGAATCCTCTTATTAGACTGCCCAAGGTCACCTGCGATTAGAAGTTTCTCGTTTTTTAGTTTGATGCACTTTTTTAAAATTGGTATGAATCTTTCATAGTTGGCTTTTACAGTGCTAAGTAATTCTTCTTCATCGAGCCAACCCATCAATTCTCTATACTTCATCTTATCCCAGCATAATCTATTAACAGGGGTTCCCATTAAAAAGACCATATTAGTATAGTAATAAGTATACTCATATATAAATGTTTCTTTTAGAAATATGACTTAATTTATGGTTAATCTATGAACTCATCAGGCTCAATGAATTTAAATTCTCCTGAATCCCTATTACAGTTATAGAGGTGTTTTGGGAGAATATTGTGCTTAAATATCAATGCGTCTAATGGAGATTTCTGACTGTGGAGTTCGTAGTGATCTTGTTTCTTTTCTTGTGATAAAAGCCATTGTGCTTGATTCATCTTATGTAAGAATTCATTATGATTGCCTACATGCACCAATGCAGCGATCGCACCGACTGACCTGTCATATCCACTACTGACAATTGCTCCAGTTGCTTGGTTTGCTGTACCATATGATTCATACTCATCATCCACTAATAATACACGTGCCCCTTTTGGAACCCTTGCTATAATATGGTCGGACATAATGGTTTCTCCATTTGGCTTTTGTCTATATTGATTGAAATGGATTATTCCTTCATCTTCCACTGTATAATTTAAGGTGTGGCTTACTGTTTTTGTGCCAGTGACCACACTCATCGCTAATCCGAGCATATTTCCTTCCATAGCTAGCCCAATTGTATGTGTAATTCCTTCAAGATCAAGCCTATCCCTTAACTCTTCGCAGGCTGCAAAGATATCTGGATAATCAGTGGGGATTATTCCACTTAGTGGAGTTACAATACCTGCTTTCCTACTGGGTCTGTTCCATATGTACATTTCACCTGCTAAATCTCGCAATCTTACGAGTCTGCTTTCCCTTTCAGTCTCCTGCAAATACACCTTGTAATCAGGGACTGACTTGTATTCTGGACCAGTCATGTATAATGTATATATAGTTGCATTAATAAATTTGTTGGTAATAACCACTTTAAAATAGTAAACAAGATAGTTTATCAAAATGAAGGGTTAAATTAGTCCACTGGACATACCTTAATCTTATAAATGCAAAAACACATTTGATATCTTGGTATTATTGTAGGTTGACTTACCAAAAGAATTTTATAAACTCAAAAAATACGATTAACAATGTCATTATTCAAAGATATGTTAAAGGACAACGAGACGATATTTAAGAATCCAATCGCTTTAGATTACGATTTTGTTCCAAAAATAATTCAGTTTAGGGAAAACGAGCAACAGTACATTGCAACATGCGTTAAACCTCTTTTTCTTAAGAGAAATGGCAAGAATCTTCTGATTTATGGTGCACCCGGCATTGGCAAAACTGTTGCCACAAAGCATGTCCTCGAACAGCTTGAGGAAGAGACCGAAGAGATAATGGGGGTTTACATCAATTGCTGGCAGAAAAACACCTCTTACAAGATATTCAGCGAGATGTGCAGTCAGTTAGGGTATAAGTTCACGCAGAACAAGAAGACAGATGAGTTGTTTGGCGTCATTAAAAATATTGTAAATAAGAAATCTGCTGTTTTCATATTTGATGAAATTGACAAACTCGAGGAGAACGATTTCCTATATATGATTCTTGAAGAGATATACAGAAGTTGTATCATACTTATAACAAACTTCAAGGAATGGGCTGTTGACATGGACACTCGTATCAAGTCCAGGCTCACTCCAGAGAGTCTTGAATTCAAGGCTTACAATGGCAGCGAAATTCAATCCATTCTCAAAGATAGAATATCCTATGCATTTTATGAAGGAGTTTGGACAGATGAAGCTTTATCTCTTGCATCCCAAAAGACAGTAGATTTAGGAGATATCCGGAGCGGCCTGTATATCTTAAAAGAAGCTGGTGACAGCGCAGAGATGCGCTCATCAAGGCAGGTCATTGAAGAGGATGTACAAAAAGCCATCAAAAAGCTTGATGAATTTACAATTAAAAAATCCACTGATCTTGAGACAGACTCCCAGCTTGTTCTTGAAATCGTGCGTGACAACACAGGTAAAAAGATTGGCGACCTGTATAAAATATACAAGACAAAGGGCGGACAGGGAATCTATAAGACATTCCAAAGACGGATTGCCAAACTTGAGCAGAATAAATTTATTGAAGTTGAGAAGAAGCACGGTGGTGCTGAAGGCTCGACCACAATAGTAAGATCGACTGGCGCAAAGACACTGAGTGATTATTAATTTGGTTTTATCATTTCGGGTAAAGTCAACTAACATGGGTTTGGGTAACAAATATGTGCAAAGCAGATTTTGGGACTGTAAATTACTCTATTTACAGTAAATTCTTCTTTGCAAAAAGGATTCATCGTTGGGTTTCTCCGTCGATGAATTTGGACATAAATTTTGCTTTTTACAAAGAAGAACCATTTAACACACTTAAGTTGACTTTACCGTGAGATACTAACATTAAAATATAATCTCTTCTGTCAATTGCATATGATTGTAGATATACATGCACATCTTGATTTTCCATCAATGCAGGAGAGACTAGATGAAATTCTTATTCGGGCAAAGGAAGCTGGTGTAAAAGCTATATACACCTCTGGAATCAATCGTCATACAAACAGAGTTGCGCTTGCAATGGCAGAGAAATATGATATCATTCAGCCTTCTTTGGGAATGTATCCACTGGAACCGCTAAAGCACGAGATAGAGATGGATGGCATGGATGTGCCAAACGATCCGTTTGATGTTGATGAGGAAATAAAATTCATAAGAAAACAAAAACCCCCTCTTATCGGCGAGATTGGTATGGATCGTGCTTTCATAACTGATAAGGACAAGGAGCAGGAAGAAACTTTCTCAAAGATGATTCGTTTGGCCATGAAAATCAAAAAACCTATGCTAATACATACGAGGAAGGCAGAGGAACAATGTATTGATATTCTGGAATCAGAATCCGCCAAGAGGGTAATCATGCATTGCTTCACAGGCAAAAAAAAATTGCTAAAGCGAATTGCTGACAATGGATGGTATTGTTCTATCCCACCAATTATTGTGAGGAGCCAACAATTTCAGATCTTAGCAGAAGAGATGCCCATCGGTCAGCTTCTAACAGAAACAGACTCACCATATCTAAGCCCATATAAAGATAAAGAGAATGAACCAGCATTCATTACAAGTACAATTTTAAAAATTGCGGAGGTTAAACAACTGGATCCCGCTGAGACAGAGAAGATGTTGTATATGAATTACCTCAACATCATTTGAGAGTAGTAATAAAAGTTTAAATAAATCTGAGAAAGGATTCATATAAAAGAAGGGGTGGTTAAAATAGGAATGTTTGGTAAACTTTTTAAAAAAGACGATTCGGGCAACACTGGTCAGCCTGGGCTGTTGAATATTGATTCTCTTAAAAAAAAGGCGGATAAGAAGTCTGATGGTAAACCGCAGATGAATGCTAATGCTTCACTAACACTCCCTTCAACTCAACCAACCAACCCCACAAGTGTTAAAGATATTCCAACAGACATTCCCCCTATAAAAGCACCAGAAGATACTCCACATGATTTGCCTGAAGGAGGCCAACAAGATCTACCAGAGGATCTTGAGATGCCTGATGATTTAGACAAACAGGAAGATGACTCTATGCCAGAGGATCTTAAAGTCCCTGAGATGGATGATGATGCTAAAGATACAGAACAGGTGGATGATTCTGTTCCTGACATATCAGTTCCTATTGACGAAAAAGAGCTGGATGAAGATTTAAGTCTACCAGATGATCTTTCTCTAGATCTTGAAGAACTACCGGATATTGATGATATTGATGTGGATGTTCCTAGTGCTCCTACAAAAAGTCCTGAACCAACAGTTGAAAAGCCGAATGATATTGATGATTCAAATGACAAAGATATTCCAGTGGACGATGTCAAAGATAAACCATTGCCTACAGACGATAGTACAGATGATTTCAAGAAAATCATAGAAAATCTTGAAAAAAGTCCAGACATAGCTCAGATAAACATTCCGCAAGCTCCTAAAGCTCAAGAACCACAGGTTTCAGAAATTCAGACTGCAATTAACCAGATGAAAGTACCAAAACCATCGGTTGAAAGCCAAGCATTCTCTGTCAGTCAGGCAAAGGTTGATGATATAGAAGAGAACACAAAAGCAAACAGGAGAAAACTAAATGCATTAGACAAAAAGGTTGCATCTATTAACCCAAAAACCTTGGAAACCCTTAAATCACAAGTAAAGAAAGAATTTGACGTTATGAAAAAGCAATCAGCAGAAATCAAAAAACTCAAGGCAGAGCTTAAAAAACTGCATACATCTAACAAGAAAGAGATTGCATCTGGTATAAAGAAATTCACTGCTGATATAAAAAAATTAACCATGTCAAACAAGAAGATATTGGATGACACCAGAAATAATACACAAAAGACTCTTGATGATTTCAGCAGACAAACTGATTCAATCAAGAAAAAGCTGGATAGTGTTGATCGTAAGACGATTTCTTTGAACAAGAAAAATCAGGACATACTCAAAAGTGTCGATGACAGGGTCAAAAAAATGATTGGAGACCTTGAGAAAGACCAGAGAAGATTTGTAGATAAGAAAGATTTTGAGATTCCTGTAAATAAACTTAATGAATCAACGTCTCGTTTAACTGACCTTTCAGGAAAGAACAAAGATGATATTTCAAAGATTAAGAGTACATTAACCTCACTTACACAAAGCTTCAAGAAATACGTAAACATTGATTCAGACATAAAGAAAAGGATGACAACTCTTGAAGAGAGAACAGATCAGAACTCCAAAACCATGAAGAGTGTCATAAATGATGTTACAAAGCTTTATCGGGAAATTGAGAGCATTTCTAATAAAGTTTACGTGATAAAAGAGAAATTAAAATGAACCTCCTCGGACTGAAGTCCGAGGTATCAAGTAATTAAGCAAAGGAAGTAACTTTTCTTTGTGGCACAAAATTCCAAGCACCTTGAGATTGGGAAATATAATTTTTTATTACATCACCCGTAACATTCCC
>JAIPIC010000090.1 GCA_021734865.1 Candidatus Woesearchaeota archaeon
CTTTGTAAAAAGCAAAATTTATGTCAAAATTCATCGACGGAGAAACACAACGATGAATCCTTTTTGCAAAGAAGAATTTACTGTAAATAGAGTAATTTACAGTCCCAAAATCTGCTTTGCATATATTTGTTACCCAAACCCACGTTAGTTGACTTTACTATTATTAGAAACAATTAAATAAAACTACCCTGTTTTATCCTGTGGGGTGATTGAATGACAAATATATTATTGATAGGAAATGGTGCTAGAGAACACGCAATGGCTGAGGCTGTAATGAGATCCAAGCGAGACCAAAAATTATTCTCTTTCATGAAAGCAAATAATCCTGGTATTGCCGATTTATCAGAGAAAGTGGCTCTTGGTTCTTATTCAGATGTGGATGCAATTAAAGCATTCGCAAAAGAAAACGAGATCGATTTTGCGATTATTGGTCCTGAAGATCCACTGAATATTGGGGCCGTGGACAGTATGGAAGAGATTGGTATCAAAAGTTTTGGTCCTTCAAAAAATTTGGCTCGTCTAGAGACCAGTAAATCATGGACAAGGATGCTTGTGCAAAAGTATAATGTTGGGGGTAATCCTCTGTTTAGAGTTTTTACATCTGTTGAAGGTTTAAAAGAATTTCTTGAGCAAATGGATGAGGTTGTCATTAAACCTGATGGTCTTACAGGTGGTAAAGGTGTAAAAGTCCAGGGTGATCATTTTGATACTAAAGAAGAGGCATATGATTATTGCAAAGAAGTCCTTGAGACTCATGCTTCTGTTATCGTCGAAGAAAAATTGGTTGGTGAAGAATTTTCATTGCAGTGTGTGAGTGATGGTGTAAATGTTGTTATGACTCCACCTGTTCAGGATCATAAAAGACGATTTAATGGAGATAAAGGACCAAATACAGGAGGGATGGGTTCTTATACTGATGCGGATGGTTCCCTACCTTTCATGACAAAACAGGACGCTCTTGATGGTCTTGAAATAACTAGGAAGGTTGCAAAAGCCATCCTTGAAGAGACAGGAGAGAAATATGTCGGAGTTATGTATGGTGGTTTTATTATTACCAAAAAAGGTGTTAGATTGATTGAATATAATGCAAGATGGGGAGATCCTGAGGCGATGAATACTCATTCTGTCATGAAAACTGATTATATTGATCTGATTGAAGCGGCTGTCGATGGAAAACTGGATCAAATTGATGTTGAGTTCGAACCCATGGCAACAGTCTGTAAATATGCAGTACCAACAGAATATCCGGATGCAAAGAATGTAGAAGGGGTTGTCTCTGTTGCTGATGTGCCTGAGGATATAAAGATATATTATGCATCTGTTGATAAGCGAGAGGATGGTTTGCATATAACTTCGTCTAGGACTATTGGTGTTGTGGGGATTGCTCGAACTATTAAGGAAGCTGAAGCTAAATGCGAAGCTATTTTTGATAAAATAAAGGGTCCTGTTGATCATAGAACGGATATTGGGACCGAAGACCTTATACAAAAAAGGATTGACCACATGAAAGAGATCCGTGATTGAGGGAAGTTTGTGAATAAGGACGAATTGAGGCTTTTTATTAAACAGAGATTGGTGGAATCCAATCGATCTTCTTCTTTTCGTGATAATTCTAAATTGATAATAACAGAATTAGTGAAATTGCCTGAATTTAAGTCTGCCCGCAGAGTATTTTGTTATGTTTCTATTAAGCATGAGGTTGATACTATATATTTGATTGAGCAGATGCTTGCTTCAGGTAAAGAAGTATACGTACCTGTATGTCAGAATAAGGACATGGTTATGTGTGGTATTAAGAGTCTGGATGATTTAAATGATAAGAATTGTTACAATATTCCTGAACCAGATAATTTTTGTGAGATGAAGGGTGTAGATATTGCTATTGTTCCCGGCATTGCTTTTGATATCAAGGGCAATCGTCTTGGACGAGGTGGTGGGTTTTATGATCGGTTGGATGTTGATTGTCTGCGGATAGCTCTTGCTTTTGAGTGTCAAATAGTGAATGAGATTCCTGTCGATGCTTGGGATAAAAAAGTCGATATAATTATTACTGAGGAAAGATTGATACGACCTACAAAAAAGGTTTGATTTTTAATACGACATTTTTTTGATAATACGTCTCTATATGAAAAAAAAGGTGAGAATACACAGAAATATTTATTAAGAAAGTCTAAGTATTTAGATCCGGTAAATATTATTAAAACTAATATTACGACCAAAAGATTAAACTCAGGGGTGCATAAATGAATCTGATGAATGATTTATCTGTTTCCGATCCGGAAATCTTCAATGTATTGACACAAGAGATAAAACGACAAGAAAATGGCGTTGAAATGATTGCATCTGAAAATTTTGTTTCTAAGGCAGTCTTAGATGCTATGGGAACACCGCATACTAACAAATATTCTGAAGGATATCCTAACAAGCGATACTATGGGGGTAATGAGTTTATTGACATTTCTGAAGATCTGGCAAGGGAAAGGGCAAAGAAGCTTTTTGGTGCTGATCATGCAAATGTACAGCCTCATGCTGGAAGTCAGGCAAATATGGAAGCATATTTTGCAATTTTGGAACTTAAGGACAAGATTCTCGGTATGAAACTGGATCATGGTGGACATCTGACTCATGGTTCAAACGTCAATTTTTCAGGGAAATTTTATGATTTTTCTGGATATGGTGTGGATGAAGATACCCACACTCTTAATATGGATGATGTCAGAAGAGAAGCTGAGAGAGTAAAGCCAAAACTACTCTTGAGCGGTTTCTCTGCTTATCCTAGAAAATTGGATTTCAAGGAATTTGGTGAGATAGCCAAAGATGTTGGTGCTTATCATATGAGTGATATTGCCCATATTGCTGGAATAATCGCTGCTAAACTACATGAAAATCCCATACCACACTGTGATATTGTAACTACAACAACCCATAAAACTCTTAGAGGTCCGAGAGGGGCTATGATATTATGCAGAGAAGAGGACCAATTCAATCCTGAAGATAAGAAAAATCTTGCACAAAAGATTGATAGTGCAGTATTTCCAGGTATGCAAGGCGGTCCGCTTGACCATGTGATAGCAGCTAAAGCTGTTGCATTCAAGGAAGCGCTTCAACCTGATTTTGTTGGTTATCAGGACCAAGTTCTAAAGAATGCGAAAGTCCTGGCCAGTACATTGATGGATAATGGTGTTGATCTTGTTACTGGAGGTACAGACAATCATTTGGTTCTGGTTGATCTTTCTAACAAGGGAATTGGTGGAAAGGTAGCTGAGAAAGCTCTGGAAGATGTCCATATCTATACTAACAAAAATATGATCCCATTTGATGAGCGCTCACCATTTGATCCGAGCGGTATCAGGCTTGGTACGCCAGCACTGACCACGAGAGGTCTCAAAGAAGAACACATGAAGGTTATTGGAGAATGTATCGCTAAAACCTTGGATAATCCAACAGAGGATTCGATTAAGACTAAGATTAAAGCTGAAATCGAGGAGTTAGTAAGGGATTTCCCCATGTATCCTGGTTTTAAAATTGTGGGTTGAAATGACAATCATTGACGGCAAAGGCATTGCAGACAAGATAAGAGAAGAGATCCGGTTAAAGGTTGCGAGTCTGGATACAAAACCTGGACTTGCTGTTGTCCTTGTTGGCGAAAATCCTGCATCAGAGATATATGTTGGTATGAAAGAAAAAGCGTGTCAGGAGATTGGGTTTTTGTCAAAAAAGATTGAACTTCCTGCTGTTTGTGAGCAGGTTGAACTCCTGGATATAATTGATAAGTTAAACCATGACCCTAGCATACATGGTATCCTTGTGCAGATGCCCCTGCCTAAACACATTGATTCTAATGAAATAATTGAAGCAATTAAACCCGAAAAAGATGTGGATGGATTTCATCCAATAAATCTGGGGAAGCTGTTAATAGGGAAACCAGATATGATTGCTTGTACTCCACTTGGGTGTCTAGAGCTTCTTAAACGATCAGATGTTGAGTTAGTAGGTAAAAATGCGTGCGTAATAGGTAGGAGCAATATTGTTGGAAAACCGATGGCTTCTCTGCTGCTGAATGAGGACTGTACTGTCACTATCTGTCATTCAAAGACAAAAGACCTTAATAAGGTCATTATGAGCAATGATATTGTGATTGCTGCTGTTGGTGTCCCTAAACTGATAAAGGATGTTAAAGAAGGTGCTGTTGTAATAGATGTGGGAATGAATCGCACTGAAGAGGGTCTTGTGGGAGATGTTGATTTAGATGCTGTAAAGGAAAAGGTGTCTTTGATAACTCCAGTTCCTAAAGGTGTGGGTCCAATGACAATTGCAATGTTAATGAAAAATACATTGCGTGCATATGAAAAAGTACACAATTTTGAGGTGTTGTATGATGGTAAATAAAATAGCTGTAATGGCTTCAACTAATGCAACAGATACTGTTGCAATTAAGAGAGCAATGGACTCTGGTCAGATTGACGCTGAATTCTGTCTGTTTTTTGTCAATAAGCCCGAGGCCGGTGCTGTTGAGAAAGCGCGCAACTGGGGCATCCCTTGTGAAATCGTAGATTATAGAGATATGAATAAGGAAGAGTATGAACAAAAATTGCAGGAAATATTGAATAAGTATGCACCGGACCTGATATTGGCTATTGGTTATAATAAAATTATGAGCGATGCTGTGTGCGAAAAATTTAGATATAAAATCATCAATGTCCATCCCAGCCTACTACCTGCCTTCGGTGGAGGTTTCAATTTTGATGTTCATAAGGCTGTTCTTGAGCATGGATGCAAAGTTTCAGGATGTACTCTACATTTTGTGACTCCTGATCTTGATAATGGCCCAATCATTGTTCAGAAATGTGTGGATATTTGCGATGGAGAGACCGAGCAGACCTTACAGAAGAAAATTCAGGTGGCTGAAGGGGAAGGTTTCATTGATGCGATAAAATGTTTCTTCGATGGAAAGATCAAGATTGATGGCAGGGTTGTCAGAATTTTGAATTAAATTTCTTTTTCAATTTTTTTATTGAAAATCTCGCTTGCGAGTATTTCATCGGGACTCAAATACCCCGCACTTTAGTGCGAAATTTTCAATACAAAGAAATGCATATGTATTTCTTGTACAAAAAATGTACCATTTTTCCGTACCAAAAATTGCCTATGGATTGTGAGCCCTTTAATACGGAGAAAAGCAAAGCTTTTCTTATACACAAAAATGCTTTACATTTTTATTGTACCCCATGCTTTAGCTTGGGGTCAGGGCGAACGGCAATTTTTGTTATAATCGCAGTGCCATACTCATTAACTCTTTTTTATGGTTAAGTACTGCATCCAAAAGATCGTTTGTTGATATTACACCAATAAGATCATGATTATCCATTACTACCAATCTTTTAATTCTATGTTTCCTCATCAATTCCATAGCTTCAGTAGCCGATGTTTCCGGACCAACTTTGATGACATAATAAGTCATGATGTCTGAGACGAGAATGGATTCTGGATCAATATTATTGGATACGACCTTGTCTATGATGTCCGTGTTTGATAAAACCCCAATAACTCTTTGCTTTTTGTTCATGACAGGAAGAAAACCTTTCTGGTTATCTGCCATTACCTGAGCTGCTTTTTTCACTGTTTCAGCACTATCAATTGTCACGGTCTCTCTTGACATTAAATCACTTACATTCATGTATAAAGAAATCAAAGAGTAGTTTATAAAACTATCCGAGAAGATCACGAATAAATGGGACAGAACGATAATTTATCCCGTGTTCTTGACCAAAGTCAACTGCTGTGTCAATATGTTCCATGGTTCTGTTAAACTCTTCTTCTCTAATATCCTCAGCAGCAAATTCGTTGATGCATTCCGAGAAAGAAGTATTTACATCAGTGCAATTGGTCAAGATGTCGCTGTCACCCTGTACTCTGAGAATGTCACGATAAAATTTACCTAAATTCAATTTTGATCCTGCAACAACACTCTCGTTTGATTCGTTGGCAAATTCATACAATTGCAGCCCTTTATCGTCGATATAATCAGAGAAAACTGCCATCCCAAGTATTCTTGATTCACTGACAAATCCACTTGCATTAACAGTTACAAGAAGGCCTAAACCTATGACCATACCAATGAAAATACTGCACATTTTTGCTGATATTTTGTCCATAGGAGTCAGCTAATTCAGCGGGATATATAAATGTATTCATTTTTATTACTCCCTAGTGGTTTAATCTTGATATATTCGTGAGAATTATTTGATTATGCCTCTTAATAAGTTCAACCAACAATCTAATCAATTGTCTGTTTTTTCCATCCAAAGATTTGGTTAATTTCATTATCTAAAAATTCCAATTAAACGTATCCCTATTATATTAACAGTATCTCGAAAATATACCAAGAAAAAGCGGTAAAGTCAACTTAAGTGGGTTAAATGGTTCTTCTTTGTAAAAAGCAAAATTTATGTCCAAATTCATCGACGGAGAAACCATACGATGAATCCTTTTTGCAAAGAAGAATTTACTGTAAATAGAGTAATTTACAGTCC
>JAIPIC010000091.1 GCA_021734865.1 Candidatus Woesearchaeota archaeon
CCCAAGCTAAAGCATGGGGTACAATAAAAATGTAAAGCATTTTTGTGTACAAGAAAAGCTTTGCTTTTCTCCGTATTAAAGGGCTCACAATCCATAGGCAATTTTTGGTAACAGAAAACTGCACATACGAGTATGGACTTGTGTGAGCAGTTTTTGGAACTGATAATCGCAATTATCAGTACGGAAAAATGGTACATTTTTTGTACAAGAAATGCATATGCATTTCTTTGTATTGAAAATCTCGCACTAAAGTGCGGGGTATTTGAATTCCGATGAAACCCTCGCAAACGAGATTTTCAATAAAGGAATCAAGTTCAATTACTTCCTTGCTTTTGCAGCCTTTTTTGAGCCAACACCAACTTTTGCAAATTTGCCCTTTTTATGGGCATGAAAGTTTGCTCTCCAATGACCTTTTACTTTTGTGCCATCCTCTTTTGTATAACCCGGCACCCAATATCTGGTTCTATCAGTAGCTTTTGGTGCTTTCTGCCCTTCTTTGTCGTATTTCTTTCTCCTTTTTAGTTTCCAGGCCCGTGTGACATCTGCTCTCTTGTTAACCTTTGACCTTGTCGGTTTAATGGTTTTTTTAACTGCTTTTTTCGGCATATATACCACCCCGATAATATTTTTAGGGTTTGATGTATAAAAATTTTGTGACAAAGCCAAAGTTTTAAAATATGGCTGTCCTTTCTGATGCTAATGAAATATGAATATATCGACGATATCACTAGCGACGTAAAATTTCGAGCTTATGGAAATAATCTGAAAGAGTTATTTGAAAATGCAGCTCTTGCTCTAGCAAATATATTCTGTGAATCTGATAAAATTCAAAACAGAAAGACAATTGAGATTTCTGTCGAAGGGACTGACCGATCCGACCTTATGGTCAATTGGTTAACTAATATCATTGCAGAGGTCGATATTGAAGAGATGTTTTTTTGTGGATTTGAAATAGTTGAGGTAAGTAATACAATTTTGCGAGCCAAAGCTTTTGGAGATGATATTAGCCCAGAGTTAGGCGGGACAGTGGCAAAAGCTGTAACAAATTTTAATTTTGAGCTAAAAGAAACAAAAGAAGGTTTCATGGTCCAGGTTGTTATTGATATATGAAATCTGATATAAATGTCTAAAATGATTCAAATTATAGGTGGTTATTATGAAAGATAAGATGGAAAAGATTAACGATTATGAATGGCTTTTGCCTAAGTCAGCAAGGAAAGAGATGAGAGTTGATGGTAAATTGTTCGGCAATCAGGCAATATTTGACCAAGTGGAGTCTGACACAATGGGTCAGCTCTCAAATGTCTGCTGTCTTCCCGGAGTTATCGAACCAGTGGCTGCTCTGCCTGATGCTCATTTTGGTTATGGTCTTCCGATGGGTGCTGTGGCTGCTTTTGATGCTGAAGAAGGGGTAATCTCATCTGGACTGTGCGGTTTTGATATTAATTGTGGTATCAATTCTATCCGTTCAAACCTAATGGTCAAGGATATTGAAGACAAAAAGCGCGAGCTTGTAACGGAGCTGTTTAAGACTGTGCCTTGCGGTGTTGGAAGCAAGGGGAAACTCAGACTCGATGATAAAATTGACGATGTGCTGGAGCTTGGGGCAAAATGGGCTGTTGAGAACGGTTATGGAACTAAAAAAGACTTGGATAGGACTGAAGAAGGAGGATGTATGCAAGGTGCTGATCCTAAGAAAGTAAGTGAGCTAGCCAAGAAGAGGGGAAGACCACAATGTGGAACCTTGGGTGCTGGGAATCATTTTCTGGAAATACAGAGGGTTGCAGAGGTTTTTGACGAGACAGCTGCAAAAGAATGGGGTATTGACCAGAAAGATAGTGTAGCAGTTATGCTTCATTGTGGTTCAAGAGGACTTGGACATCAGGTAGCTTCAGATTATTTAAAGATACAAGAACAGGCTGTTAAAAAATATAATATCTGGCTGCCAGATAGGCAGCTGGCCTGCGCACCCGCAACATCTGATGAAGGGCAGGATTATTTTTCAGCCATGAAATGTGCTGTAAATTACGCTTTTGCCAACAGGTTGATTATGACTCATTGGATCAGAGAGACTTTCGAGAAGGTTTTCGGGCAAGATTGGGAGTCAATGGAACTTGATACTATCTATGCAATTGCCCATAATGTTGTAAAGAAAGAGGAACATCGCATCGACGGAAAGAAGAAAGAGATTTATGTCCATAGAAAGGGTGCAACAAGGGCTTTCCCAGATATTCCTGTTCTGATTGCAGGCACTATGGGTACTTCCTCGTATATATGCAAAGGTACAGAGATTGCTATGGAAAAATCATTTGGTTCCAGTTGTCATGGTGCTGGTCGTGCAATGTCAAGACACGCTGCACTAAAGGGCTTTAAAGGAGAAGAAGTAAGCGACAATTTGCTTAAGAAAGGGATAGTAAGTAAAGCAACAAACTGGAAAAGTCTTGCTGAAGAAGCTCCAGGAGCTTACAAAGACGTCGATGAAGTCATTGAATCAGTCCATGGAGCAGGGATATCTCCAAAAGTTGTAAAACTTGAACCTTTAGGTGTATTGAAAGGTTAAACATAAAAATACTAGTTATCCTCCCTCAACAAATGAGTCTTGATTCACAAGTAGCAACAACTGTTGTTGGTGGTATAATTAGTGGTTCTTTTAATATATATAAGAATAAAGAAATTGCTGATGCAGCGGTTTTACGCAAACAGGCAAAAGACGAGGTTAATAAAAAACGTCGTGGACATGGGTTAGTCAGCACAAATATATACCGTGCGTATGGAGAATTCCTAAACTATGCTAGTTCACATATTCCAATTGATCGTCTGAAATTCCTTTTTCTGCTTGGCGGTGTCAATATTATGGAGTATTCTCAAATATCTGCCATGAACTCAGCCCTTGATTCATGGGCTTATGTTGGAAGTCCGCATTCCGGTATTGTTACAGAAACACACAACTCATATTGGAATGACCAGATTGTTTTTGCAACTGAACCTACTATTCCTTCAAGAGGTGGGACTATTGAAACTGGATTTAATGCTCTTGGCAGACCAAAAGGTCCTGTATTCGAGATGGCTTCTGATATTCCCTTGTTCTGGTCTCTGGATGATGTCTTGACAGACCCTGCCATGAAAGATTTTGTGGCTACCATAGATTTCAACGCCTTACAAAAGATTAATATGCCGTGGGAGAGAAATGCATATCATTCAATGAGAGATTGGCCAAATAAATGCATAAATTTCAAGGAAAATAACTGGTCAGTGATTGATTATGATCAAGCAGGATTCTTTTATTTCAATGTGTTTTATGGTAATAGAAAAGGAGGTGGTTTTTCTCTCGGATCAATCTATGATATGGCAAAGACTGCACATGACTCTGGTTATTCCAGCAGGGCATCAAAAATGATCAGTACTGTGTTGTTTAATGTAGATGACATGGCATTGCTGGCTGCTGCACATGTGTTGAAGAAACCTAAACCAATAAAGCGTTCGACTCTCAAAAAACTTGCTTATAATTTATTTGGTGGGGAAGTAAATATTAAGATGAGTAAAAAAGGACCTCAACAACTTTATGATATTGATTCTTTCCAAGATTGGCAAAAATACGAACGATTGATTGGGTTTGCTACAGCGCAATATGATGATCCAGTCAATGGGTTCAGTCAGATATTTCCTTTTGCTGAACAGATATTTGAGTTTAAAGAAAACGCAATGCACAATATCAGAGATAAAATTCCTTTAGTAAAATATTTCAAGCCATTTATTGGATCTGTATACAAACAATTTAACCTTGGACAGCCATATTTTAGTGACGAGCCATTAAGATTTGAAAACAAGAAGCAGGAGCAAGAGACTATCAAAGCTTACGAAGCCTTCAAAGGTCGATAATTTTTCCTTTTTTTCCAACATTAATAACTTTGGTGTGTCCAATCATCTCTTCGATACCTTCTGCTTCATGCACATGAGAACATAATAAAAAGTCAGGCTGCAAAGCATCAATTGCTCTTCTTACACCCGTACTTCCAGGAAATATGTCTGTAAATTTTTCCATGAGTGAACCTTCAGGATGGACATGTGTTACCATGACTTTTTTATCAAGATATTTGATTTTCTCAAATCCTTGAGTGAGAATGGAATGGATTTCATCCTCGTCAATCTGTGCAATACCAATATTGGCGCCTCCGCAGCCAAAGAATCCAACATTCTCATATCTGACAGAGTATCCATGGATATTTTTCACATTATATAATGTTGCAAGAAAATCAGCTGTTGCAAGACTCTCATGGTTACCTGGCACAAGTATGACTTTCTTATTTCTCTGGACAAATGGTCCAATAAGTCCATCAGTACTGTTCTCGAAATGAGTAATGTCACCACACAATACAACAAGGTCTACCTTTTGATCGTCTGCCTGTTTAGCCAGTTTTTCAGCAAGGCTTGTATCACCATGCAGATCACCAAATGCTAGAATTTTAAGAGTCATCTGACCCACCTAATTCCTAATAGTAATGGCTTCTTGTTTGGTCAGGTCAACAACCTTTGAGGGCACTCCATTGATTTCTCCCTCGTAGAGAATAAAATGTACTTTAGACTTAATTGTAGGGTCTAAACTTTCCAAATCTTTCATATAATCCTGTCCGACAATATTTGCTGATGTAGTTACAATGGGAAGTCCAAGCTCATTTGCAAGCTTACTTGACCAATGATCCGGTATCCTAACTCCTAGTGTATCCATACCATTATTGATGGCTTCTGCAATACATCTTTTATTTTTTAGCTTAAGAATAAATGTATATGGCCCAGGTAATTTTTCAAGCCACCCACTTGCATCTTCGTCGATCTCAAGATTTTCTTTGATCCATTCAAGAGAAGGTGCAATAACAGAAAAAGGTCTTTCAGGTCGATCTTTAATTTCTCTTACCTTTTCAACCGATGAACTACTAGTTGCATCGCAACCGATTCCATAGATTGTATCTGTCGGATGAATGAATACTTTTCCTTCTTTAATGAGTCCTATGATCTCATCCTTCATGACTTTAATATCGTCGTGCTCTATAACCCTCATCGTATACAAGGAATTGATTTGTTTTTATATAATTTTTGGAAAAATCGAAAAAAATACGAATCTCGGAAATTATCAACCATGCTTTAGGTTGTGTCTTCTAACAGACTGCTGAAAATGATGAACACTCAGGCAGTCGATTCTCCTTTTGTACTCTGGAAATTCAAGGTATTCAGTCTTTCCTGAGAGCCTGTCCCAAATCCCAGATATAAGATTAGGCATTTAGATAACCCCTCATAAATCCCTCCTCAAACGGATCGAGGTGATCGTTCTCAGTTAGTGTAAAAATACCTGAATGAGTGTAAATATCATCACTGCACTCCTGTTTTTCCAGGCTTCTCAATAATTCTTTAAGTTCTTTCATTTCTTTTGTATTCATTTTCGCACCTCCCATATGTCTAAATCAGGCCGCTTAGTTTGCAACCAGATCATCTATAGATATTTTTTAGAATATCTAAGACTCAATAGACAATTTTTTTATTTGCTTGAAAAAAAGTTCACTGATCAATTGATGATTTGTTTCTTCGATATGATATGCCATAATTACCACCTTTTTGTTTATGTAAATAGTGTAATCAGGCCCCTTTATAAATGAAAGGAGGGTAAATGTCCAGTGAAAGTGGATATTACGATGAAAAATATTTTAAAAACACACAATAACCAGAAAGGTTTATAAATGTTTACTACTGTCAAAGGACAATTATGTATCAAAAACAACCATCTCCTTCGGACAATATTAGCCTAGATGTAGACATTAGAGAATTCCGTCCACATAGATATGACCGGAATATAGACACAGTAGCTGACTTGATGAAAAGAGCTGAGACTGGACATAGGATCAGAACCCTCAATGGGAATGGGCAGCCGCCATTATCATTTCATCTTGTAACTTGGGATACTACAAATTTCACTATGTATATGCCAAAATACGACTGGTTGTATTACGAGCCAGAAGGAGATATGTTTCTGTCTGCTATGACGGCTGAGCATAATACCGGTTTCCAGAAATTGGGTAATTTATGTGATCTAATGCACGTGCAAGACGATGTGAGATTACAGAAGGACTTGGCCAACCATAAGGGAAAGGAAATTGAATTCCTTGCCTATCATATGACACCTGTAAAAAACATGGATAGGTCCTATCAAGTTTTAAACAAATTGCAGTTGAAAGGGTAAAGTCAACTAACGTGGGTTTGGGTAACAAATATATGCAAAGCAGATTTTGGGACTGTAAATTACTCTATTTACAGTAAATTCTTCTTTGCAAAAAGGATTCATCGTTGGGTTTCTCCGTCGATGAATCTGGACAT
>JAIPIC010000092.1 GCA_021734865.1 Candidatus Woesearchaeota archaeon
GTGGATTTGCTGAGGATAAGAGACGAATTGGTTGGAAACTGGGACAGAAAAGGGGTGACAGAATTGATACTGCTAATACTTTAACGAGCCTGTGGCATAATCTTCATTGGCTAGCATAATTCTTTATGTCCCACACCCACCTTACTAGGTAAGTTTTAATACTGTATTGTTGTTACTAATCATTAGGCGTGTGCAATGACCGTGTGAACACCCTGTGAGCTAAGGCAGTGATCGACGGAAGTAACTTGGGAGCGCACGTCGCATTTTATTGAAAATCTCGCACTAAAGTGCGGGGTATTTGAATCCCAAAAATTGCCTATGGATTGTGAGCTCTTTAATACGGAGAAAAGCAAAGCTTTTCTTGTACACAAAAATGCTTTACATTTTTATTGTACCCCATGCTTTAGCTTGTGGTCAGGGCGAACGGCAATTTTTGTTATAAATAGGAAATTTTATTATTGTGAATATTATCACCTTTACAGTGAATATAGATTATCGAGCACAGGTGACCAATCGAATAATGGGATTGGATAACAAAACAGATGTTTTTTCACTCGAACAAAACTATTTTCATGGTAAAGAATACACGACCTATGGTGTTGTTATGGGGTCAGGAAGCAAACAAGTGCTCCTCTCAGCAGGCATTCATGGCGACGAACCCGCAGGGATATACACCCTTCTGGATTTTATTGAAGGCCCAATATCAGATTATTCTGGGTCATGCAGATTTCTAATATTCCCTTGCCTTAATCCTTATGGATTTGAGAATAATACAAGACATAACATTTTTGGCGTTGACCTCAATCGCTCATTTACAGACAAAAGATCAGCACTTTCTCTGAGATTGGAGGTATTTGTTAGGGGGTGGGAAGGGTATATGGCAGCGATCAACCTCCATGAGGACAACACAGATTTTCCAACAGGTAACTATGCCACAAATCCGAGAGGATTTTACGTCTACGAAACATCAATGAATTGTGTGCGGTTGGGTCAAGATATTATTAAAGCACTGCAGCCAGAATATAAGATATGTACTAATCCTGCAATTTATGATGAAAAAAACGTCGGGGGTGTTATAGATACACGCTCTGTCGACGGAGAATTTGAACAATTTCTTGAGAATCATGCACAGATAATCCTAACCCCGGAAACACCCACTTGTTGGCCGCTTGAAACAAGAATCGAAGCACACATGACTGGACTCAAAACCGCATTGGACAAATTGATCTAACCAAACATCCCTTTGAAATCATCAGATTCTTCTTTCTCTCTTATCTTATCGACTGCGGTTAAGAGGTCTCTAGTCGTAATATAACCCCTCTTCTTTCGAATAGCAAAATATCCTGCTTCAGTGCAAACAGATCTGATTTCTGCTCCAGAAAACCCTTCCATTGCACTAATTACGCTTTCCATCTTGACAGCTTTGAGTTTCATTGTTTGTGTGTGGATTTTAAATATTTCTCTGATTCCTTCAGACGTTGGAACAGGAACCTTAATCTGCCTGTCAAGCCTTCCCGGACGCAGTATTGCAGGATCAAGAATATCTCTCCTATTAGTGCAGCCAATAATTTTTACATTGCCAAGATGCCTAAATCCATCAAGTTCACTCAGCAGTTGCATAAATGTTCTCTGGACTTCCCTCTCTCCGCTTGTTCCAATATCTATCCTCTTAGCAGCAAGAGCATCTAATTCGTCAATAAATACAATGCTTGGTGCTTTTTCGCGGGCCATTTCAAATATCTCTTTGACAAGCTTGGCACCTTCACCTATAAACTTCTGAACAAGTTCAGAACCCACAATTTCGATAAACGTTGCATTCGTACTTGATGCGACTGCTTTTGCAAGCAAAGTCTTACCTGTCCCCGGCGGTCCATGTAATAAAATGCCTTTTGGTGGTTGTATGCCTATTTTCTTAAATAATTCTGGCCTTTTAAGAGGGAGTTCAATCACTTCCTTAACTTCTTTGATCTGCTCTTCCAGACCGCCGATCTGACTCCATTTTATATGTGGCTTTTCAATGATAACTAAACTATCCACATTGAACCGTTTTGACGACGCAATCTTTTTTATTACTGTCAGGTTTTTTTGTTCGACCAATACAGTATCTCCTGCTTTCAGACCTTTACAGTCTTGTGATACATCAACAAAGAACTCACTACCATTTGGAATCTTAATGATGGCATTTTTGCCGGTTATTTCCTTAATCTCACAAATCATAAGCGGGTTTCGCCTAAATCTGTCGACTTCTGCTTTTAGATTGCTTACTGTCTCCCTTAAAAGACGGTTTTCCTCTTCAAGTGAACTGACATCTGCCGTATAAGTATATATTACTCGATCCAGCTTATCCTTATTTGTCGTCATATGACCTTGACTATGATGATGATTTTTAAATGTTACGTATATGCACTATAATTATATATAGATGTTACGCCCAGTCACTACTTTAAATATATGAAAACCAATTGAAAATGAAACCAAGAATTACAATCCCTGTAGGTGAAAAATGTAACAATAACTGCTTATTTTGTTATCAGAGAGGCACTTTTAAATTTAATGTGTCGCGGGGAAGAATAGATGCCATTCTTGAAGCAAACAAAGGGAAATACGAAGAAGCCTGTTTTAGTAACAATGAGCCCACAATACGTGAAGATATTTTCGATATAGTCCAGAAGGCAAAGGGATTGGGCTTTCGTGTTTATATTCAAACAAACGGGAGGATGTTTTCATATCCCTCATTCTCAAAAAAGATAGTTGATGCAGGACTAACGGGCGCATCATTTTCAATTCATGGAACATCTGAAATCCATGATGCACTTACATGCGTCAAGGGATCTTATCTTCAGTCAGTCAAAGGAATAAGAAACTTAATTTACTTAGGAATAAAACCAAGCACCCTTACAGTAATAAACAAGTATAATTATGCAAAGCTAAGGAAGATATCAAGATCTCTGTTACATCTGGGGATTAGAGACCAAATATACGCTTTTATTGATCCCACAGGCAAAGCACTTGATAATTTTTATCAGCTCGTACCAAGAATGAGTCTGACAATTCCTTATATCCGAAGATTACTTGATTCAAATCCTGGAAAAATCTCAATAAGGGGGATGCCCTATTGCCTGATGAGTGAACATAGGCATAGCATTTCAGAGTTTTATGACGAAACTATGGTTCTAAATGATGGTGAAATTGAAGATGTCAAAAAATTTCGTAAGGGAGAAGGTAAGATAATGTTTGAATCTTGCAAGGGTTGTGAATACGCAGGAACCTGTGAAGGTGTTTGGAAGGAATATCCAAAATATTATGGCACAGGCGAGTTCAACCCAAGAAAGGAGACACATTCAAAGCGACGAAATAATTTAACCACTGGACTTTATAATTTACAGGACCAGGCTGGCATAGCAGTGCATAATATTACACTCACAGACAGATGTAATCTGAAATGTGCTTACTGTCAGGCATCTAACAGACGAGCCAACGATATGACTATGGAAACAGCCAATCAAGTGATCAATTTTATTACCAAAAATGCATCTAAACAAATCAATGTGGAATTTCAGGGTGGCGAGCCACTTATGAGATTTGATTTATTAACACACATTGTTAAGAACCTAAGGAGAAAACACAATAATGTCAATTTTATTATTGGGACAAATCTCACTTTGATGAATGAAGACAAGCTAAAGTTTATTGTGGAAAACGACATCCAAGTATCTACATCTATCGACGGACCAGCAGAGATCCATGATAAAAATCGCCCATTCATTGACAAGCAAGGAAGTCTGAAAGATACAGTTTTCTGGATGAAAAAGCTTAACGCAGCATACAGGAATCGAAGGGTTCATAGCTCCCCTACTTTCACAAAAGACACATTATCAAAATATAAGATAATTGTTGATTACTATTTGAAAGAAGGAATTGAACCAATCCAATCAAGGCATCTCGACCGGCTTGGGAGTGCTGATTATGTGTGGAAAGAAGCCGGCTATAAAGCCGAGGATTATATTAATATGATGACTAATTACTTAGACTACCTTCTTGCACTAAATAGGGATGGTGTGTTTGTGCGTGATAGAATGATGGTAATTCTATTGAAGAATATCCTCTCTGATGAAAGAATCTGTCCATGCGTAAGTAAGGAGTGTATGGCAGTAACTGGACTATTGACATACGATCCAAAGGGCGATATTTATCCCTGTGAATACTTCAGATATACTAATCAATATTGTTTAGGTAATGTTTCTGATACTACCTATCATGATATACTCAAGCAGAAATCAATTCGAGATATTATTAAGAATTCATCAGTATTCAATAAATACTGTAATGGGTGCGATGTTCAGGAATACTGTGGTGTGTGTGTTTTTAGAAGAATGCAAGAGGGAGGTTCATTTTATGCAGATCCAAACAAAACAGCGGCCTGCAAAATAGTTGGTCCATTAATTCGACTTCTTCTACAAAAGCTCGACAACCCAACAGAAGGAAAAATACTTAGAAACTGGGTAAAATAATCATTTGATTGGCTTAACAGAATACTTAAAAGGATAGCTTCTGAAAATACCTTTGCATTCATAATTTTTGTAGATACAATCTTTACAATTTTCATTATAAACATGGTACCCTTCGTTTTTAAGGTGCCAGGGGTTGTTCCCGCCACGAAATATGCATTTTACTTTAATATGGTCTTTGTTTAGTGCCTGATAATCTCTTATAGCACAAAAAGGGATATTTTCAATATCATAAAGCAGGCCCGTATCCTCGACTGATTTAGTGATGAAGTGAACGGATTTTTCGAAAGGAACAATCATTGAATAATCAAAATCCCCTTTTGGCTCAAGATTGACAAAAGTAATTTTGTCTGCTACATCCTTTATTAAATTTATGATTTCACTTAAAGCTTTAACATTGTAATTAGAAATGATTAATCTGATGCAGACATAGACTCCCTCCTTTGAAAGATTTCTTATGCCGCGCAGAGTCTGGTCAAAGCTTCTTGGGACGCCAGTTAACGAATCATGTATCTCCTGATTACCTGAAAGAGATAAATATGCCTTCCTTGCATATTTAGCATAATGCTTCGCTGCCTTTTCAATTGAGAAGTATCTTCCATTGCTTATTACTGACGGCTTTAATCCAAGTTTATGTGCAAATCTTACAAAATTGAAAAAACTCTTATGGATTGTGGGTTCGCCGCCTGAAAAGATAATTTCATCAATATTTTTCTTTTTACATGTCTTTATTACATGCATAGCAGCACGAACATCGATATTCTTGCCAGTCCCTTTCTCATGACAGAACTTGCAATTGTTATTACACCCGTATCCCAGTTTAATAATGGCCGCGTTACCTTCAAATAATGGTTCAAATTTTTTCATACCTGCAAGTACTTGTCTCACATGCGACCAAGAGTCTTGTTTCAGAAGGACTGAATTATCAAGATCTATTTGAAACCCCCTCGTCATTACGTTTTCTCCCTGTTTCAAATATAATGGCTGTTTCCCTGTAACGTAGCTATTTAGATAATCAATCATTCTTAATTGGCTCTCTATAACCAAATCACGCTTCTCCTTTGTATTGATTGAACAGCTGTGCTCTGCTAAAATGTCTGTGGCATATACACTCTCCCTTTTGTTCAGAAGATTTCTTAAACCATAGTCCGCATCCTCAATACCATAAGGAGTAAAACCCTCATTGAAGTAGCCTAGTTCATTAAATGTTCTTCTAGGAATTGCAATACACCACCCCCCTATGGTTGGAGGACAGTCGTCTATTCCCGGCACTTCAATATTCATACCATTTACAACCGCTTTCTTAAGAGGTCGCTCTTCACATTTTACGCCGATAAGACCAACATTCTTACTACAGCTAACCTTTCTTATAATGTTAATCCAATTATCAGTTCGAATAATAAAATCATCATCAATGGCAATAATTAACTCTTTTCTTGATCTGGAAATGAGTCTATTGATGGCCTTAGCGTAGCCAATATTTCTATTAAAAGCAACATGATCAAAACTATTTATATTGTCATTTAGATATTTTACAGTGCCATCTGTGGACCCATTGTCCGCGATCAGAAGTTCATATCTTTCTTTTGTGTGCTTTTTAATGGCACCTAGACATTTCCGAAAAGTCTCTAACCTATTTCGAGTAACAATACAAATGCTGGCAATCATAAGATCAGTGAATATTGATAAATATTAATAGTTAATCATAACCACTGACAGTATCTCCGCTAGGAAAATGATTACTCCTAAGTGCTCAGAAAAAAGCACATAGGAGTACATCATGGTTGTTTTTGCTATAAAACACCATGAAACAAATAATCACTTTCCTAAAAAAAGCTTTTGATTCTCTTGACA
>JAIPIC010000093.1 GCA_021734865.1 Candidatus Woesearchaeota archaeon
GTTCCTTTTTCCAGAAATCTTCGATAACATCCCGCATGACACCACCCTTTGGATGCCAATGAACAAGCCCGGCGCCAACATCTTCATAAAAACCAAAGAGGTCGAGTTCTTTACCAATCTTTCTGTGATCTCTTTTCTCTGCTTCTTCCAGTTTTTTAAGATAATCATCCAGCTCTTTCTGAGTGAAGAAGGATATGCCGTAAATGCGCTGCAGCATTTTGTTATGCTCATCACCACGCCAATACGCACCGGAGAATTTCAGCAGCTTAAAATATTTTACTTTGTTTGTAGACTGCAGATGCGGTCCGCGGCAGAGGTCGACAAAATCTCCGAGTACATAAATTGTGATGGTTTCATCTTCAGGCAGTTCTTTGATGAGTTCTATTTTATAGTCCTCGCCAAGACTCTCAAAGAGTTCCAAGGCTTCTTCACGGCTTACAACTTTCCTCTCAAAGAAGAAATTTTCATCAATGATGCGTTGCATTTCTTGCTCAATAAGGTGCAAATCTTCTTCAGTAAAAGGGGTTTCTTTATCAAAATCATAGTAAAATCCCTGATCAATAGAAGGACCGATCGCAACTTTTACATCCGGAAAAAGCCGTTTCACAGCTTGTGCCATAATGTGTGAACTGCTGTGCCAGTACACGTCTTTTCCTTTTTCGTCGGAGAATTTATAGAAGAGTATGGACCCATCTTCTTCGAGAGGTCTGGTCATATCAACCGCAGCGTCATTGAATTGTGCGCAGAGCACTTCTTTTGCAAGCCCTTTGCTGATTCCCTGAGCAATCTCAAGGGGAGTGATCCCTTTTGGAAATTCCTTTTTGGAACCGTCCGGGAAAGAGATTTTTATATTCATGAGAAATCCTTATATATAATTATATTTTGAACTTGTAAAATGTCCAATCGCTTAAAATGCAGTCAAGAAAATCGGACTACGGGAGAAATTGATGTTATTCCGTATAATATTCCCGATTGGTCAAAAAATGATAATCCGTCCAGGTTGATTTTTCATCAGCAGCTTTCTCAATAAGATCTGCTGCACCTGTGACTTGTGCATCAAGATTGTCTGCATAATGGAGAATGAGTGCTTCTTTTGTTTTTGGAGGAACTGCTGCGCCGTGTTCTCTTTCTCCGTGATGACTAAGAAGAAGGTGCTCGATTTTCATAAGGAGATTATTAGGAAAATTATTGATTTCTTCACATTTATCAACAACCATTTTATTGCCAATAACAACATGACCCACCAGTCGTCCTTCATCAGTGAACTCGATAAACGGAGCGAGCGTATATTCCTTTATCTTACCGATATCATGCAAGATTGCACAGGTAAGAAGCAAATCTCTGTCAATGCCGTCATACAAAGTGCTGACTGCATCACAAATAGAGGTAACGGTCACTGAATGATGAAGAAGTCCCCCAACGACATTATGGTGCCAGTTCTTCGCGGCAGGTGATTTTGAGAATTTTTCCAGCAATTCTTTATCATCGAACACAAGGTGGAGAAGTTGAGATAAATACTCATTTTTTACTGAATCAACAAAATTAAAAAGTTTTTCCATGAGCTTGTCTGTATCTTTTGTCGTTGTTGGGGCAAAATCAGAAATTTGATATTCGTTTTCTTCTGCTTTTCGTATGTTGCTTATAGAGAGTTGCATGTTGTTTTCAAAAGTCGTGACAAGTGCTTTCAGTTTCACAATATCTCCCACGCTGAAGCTATCTTGCAGTTTTGGCACATTATCCCAGATGAATCCTGTTACATGTCCTGTTTTATCAACGCACAACAAACGTATGAAGAATTTTCCATTTCTGCTTTTTCTCACAGATTTTTCACTGATCGCAAAAAAGTCCGTTATTTCACTGCCCTCTAGAGAGCTTAGATCCTGTACAAATATTTCTTTCATAAAACTCCTTCAAATAATATTTATATAATGATAAGTACAAAACCACGAAAAGAGCATAAGAATTTTTATGTCAAAGCAAAAATTTTATCACCTGTTTTGAAAGTGTGATTTTGTTTAATCTACCCTCCTCAATCCTTCCTATCAAGGAAGGACTTGCTGAGGTTAATAATTCTCGATTTCCCTTCTCTTATTTTAGGAGAAGGGTTAGCTTGTCGGGGCGTATCCCGATTTATCGGGTGTAGACCGAGGATGAAGTCTACACCACATACATCGGATTAGAAAAAAGCCATCCTTTCATTCCAATGAACACCTCTATACGATAAAATCCCTTTTCCGTGATCGGATAGGATACTTTGTTCATATACTCAGTATGAACCAGATTCCCATTATGTATAATTTTTACATGACAATCCTGCTGCAGATAAATAAATAAAAATAGTTCTTTCTCATCAATTGATATTTCTTCACCCGGCAAGGCAAATTTCTCTGAAGATTTTGATTCTATCCCGCAGTAAAACATGTATGGATTTGCATGAGTATAATTAACAATATACGAATTGCCGTTTTTCAGGCATGTTAGTATTTCTTGAGTCGTATTATCTGCTGATAGAGGCTGACGAGTCTGAATATTTGTCCTAATTGTTCCGAATAGTTTTCGGTGCGGAAGAAAGCTGATCGAAAGCGGACCAGCGGAATACTTGTTTTCATGAGAATCAACACTGCCGATCGCAGGTTTATGCAACCCTTGTACATTGAGATCATCCCATTTTGCGACAGCTTTTTTATTAGGTCGTCGTATTGAAGTATTTGGGAATAATATTTTCGTTATGACATTCCACGGAATACTCAGCTTATCTGTCCACTCCGAGATGTAATTCCAAATCTCCATCCCGTCGAATTCATCAACATCCCATGATGTCCAATTATAGGTGCGAAGTGTTCTCTTCGATCTTCTTTTCTCAAAAGGATGAGCAATAAAACCGATACCGCCTAATTGTCGGGTTTCCTTAACATAGTCTTCGGCACTCATTGAGAGAGGGAAAACTTGATCAACATTGAAAATAAGATAATGATTATTCTTTTTTGCATCATTCATTTCATAGCCGATAAGGAGTTTTACATCTGTTTTCTTGAGTGCGGGAACTTCTTTTTTTATGTCGAGAGATCGGTGGTCTGTAATGCACACAAAATCCACCTGTAATTGTTCTGCGATATCAACAATCTCTTCGAGACTGCCATGTCCGTCAAAGGAATGCTCTGTGTGCACATGAATAACGCCTGTATATTCAAATATTTCTTTTCCGAAAACTGATTTTTTTATCATACAAATCCTTATTGGAAACCCATTCGAGCGAATGATGTTGTCAATAATTATGCATCAACTATAATATATAAATATAAATTTTTGAAAAAATTAATATTTCTGGTGATCGTAACGACTTTTTTATTTTTTACCGCATGTGACAATATAACAGATACTTCCAATCAGAATGACCAGATTGATATCAATACTATAGATGTACCTGATGATTTTACATATGAAACCTGTAAGGATGTCAACGTAGATCTGCTTGTTACATCACCTTCCGATGAACCTGTTCAGGGAATCAATTTTAAGATATATGATGCTCATCCCGATGCAGGTGGAAGGTTAATTTCAAAGGGTATAACTCAGGATGATGGAAGATATGAAACACAAATTATTGTTCCTGAAGATTGTACTGAACTCGCAGTTGTCAGTCCGACTGATACTCGCATTATCACAATATTTAATGGCGAACTTAGCTTTGAGTACGGAGATTATACCAAACTTGAAGCACCTTTCCTTGATCCTAAAGGTTACAATCCCCAGGCAAAGTTAACTAACTATTGTCCTTCATTTGATGGTGTTAATGACTATGTCAATCTTGGGGATGTCTCTGAGCTTAATAGTGTTACTTCATTCACAATAGAAGGATGGGCGAACCAGGCGGCTAACACTGATTCTGAATTGCTCATGTACAAATGGATAGACGTAAATAACGACATTGAGCTCTCTACCAGCACTGGCGGAATAAATATTGAAGTTGGTAATGCATGTGACTCTTATGCAAGATGGGCAAACTATTCAGCCACTATTGCATCTAACACATGGTTTCACTGGGCAATTGTATTTGACGGAAGTGGCGGAACAAATGCAGATAGACTAAAACTGTATATTAATGGTAACGCAACGCCGATAACATTATCTTTTACAGGTACAATTCCAGCGACGACTGCCAATCTTTCCGGACATGATGCCTTTTTATCTGCGAGTGCTTCTTCTTTTGGTGGTTATATGGATGAAGTGCGCGTCTGGTCAACCGCAAGGAGTGGAGCGCAGATTGGAACTTATTATAATAGGCTGATCGATCCGTCTTCTGCCAATCTCGCTGCTTACTGGAGAATGGATGAAGGTTCAGGCACGACGCTTTATGATGAGACAACCAATGACTATGATGCAACAATTTACGGTTGCTCATGGGCGATGTACTGCAATGGCTGGGATAGTGATGGAGATGGTGTAACAGATCTCAATGATGATTATCCAATGGATGACGATCGGGCATATGATAATTACTTCCCTGCACAGAATAACTTCTACACTCTTGCTTTTGAGGACAAATGGCCTCGCAAGAATGACTACGATTTCAATGATATCGTCATACACTGGAATTTTATGCAGGTTACCAATGCGAGTAATGAACTTGTGGATATTCATGGATCTTTTAAACTAATGGCAGTAGGTGCAGGTTACCATGATGGATTTGGCGTTCAGTTCCCCTTTGTTGCGGGAAATTACTATGCGTTCAATAATCACGGAGACGCGCACCAGTATGTTGATAACGGAACAACCAATGCAGTAGTTATTCTTTTCCAGGATGCCTTCAACCTTATGCAGGAAGCACCGGGAGATCCTTCAACATGGATCAATACTGTAGAAAGCGAATCATACATCACACCTGCTGAATTTGAATTCACATACACGCTCGGTACTCCAATTGCAACAGCGAGTTTGACACGCACACCTCCCTATAATCCATTTATTTATGTAAATGATGACCGGCTTCTGGAAATTCATCTTCCTGACTATGAACCAACTTCAAAGATGGCTGCTACACCTCACTGGGGAACATACGACGATGATTCTAATCCTGCAACTGATCGTTATTTCAAGACTTCGAACAATCTGCCATGGGTTATTAATGTTGCGGATGAATGGGAATATCCTATAGAGAAGAGCCAGATCACATGGGCATATCTCTTCTTTGCTGATTGGGCAGAAAGCGGCGGCACCTTGCATACAGACTGGTATGATTCATCAATTCCTGCAAATATTGATGCGCTTCATATCTATACACCGTAATAGATAATTTTTCTAAATTTTTAAAGCCAGGCATTGTGTCTGGCTTTTTTGTTTACAAAGTAAGTTACGTATAAACCTTGACGAAAAAGATAGTTATCTATATTTTATATATTATAAAAATTCATTTGGGGGACAGATGAAAAAAATTTTTGTTATAGTGATTGCCGCAGCAATGCTGTTTTGGACAGGTTGTGATTTAGCCACGAATAATAATACTAATAATGATCCGATTAATATTAATGATATTGAAGTACCATATGACTTTGCATATAATACATCACAGTCTGTTGATGTAAACCTCATTGTAACTACACCATCAGACGATCCTGTACAGGGAATCGTCTTTAAGATCTATCAGTGTCATCCTGATGATGGCGGGCATTTGATAGCCAAAGGTATTACTCAGGCAGACGGAGTGTATTCCACTTCTCTGATCGTTGCAGAGGGATGTGATTCCTTAACTGTGATCGGGTATATGAATGCGCTTACTTTACCGATAGTTAATAGTGAAGTTACTTTTGAATATGGCAACTTTCCTTATGGAGAAAAGGGATCCGCATACGGCATGAAAGGTGACTCAAAAGCCTGGTCATATCTTCCCGGGATCAGCTACAATGCGATGGGCACACCCTCTCCAATTCTTAACAGACCCGTTGATGCAGGACTTCTTTCCAGAATAAATGCAGCCTTACCGGAATATACTAATGCCACAACAGCACACCCGGAATACTTTGCGTCAGATGTATCTCCACACATATGGCTGGATCAAAATGCTGATGTTTTTATGACCTTTGTTCATGAAGGTGCAGGATACAAGAATAGTCTAGGATTCTTTGATTTTCCCAGTCTGGCATCTCTTCCGGCTGATCCAACTTCATTAATTCGGACGATCGTTTTTCCCAATCTATCTTTCCCTTCTGCTGGCGAATTACAAACTGATGATGCCTTGCAATTAGGAAGTTATACAGCGGGAACCTATATTGGCACTTTCCTTGTAAGTAATGGCTGGATTTCTGGAAGCACTGTGAGTGAAACACAAACTGTATTATATTCTCCAAAAAAATATGAACGTG
>JAIPIC010000015.1 GCA_021734865.1 Candidatus Woesearchaeota archaeon
GCCAGCCATATCTCGCACACGAAGGTCGCCAGTATAAAGATCAAGTTTTGTAGAAGGATCTTCTGCTGTTACATCCCCTATTCCAATATTGCCTGAAGCGTCGCTTTCAATATAATCTGTCAGTGTCTTAATATTATTAACAATCTCATTTAACATCTGTTCTGTCAATATCGTGTTCGCAGTGACAGGATATGATGGGTAAGAAACCTCACCAAATGTAAAAATAGTTATTACTGTGAAGACCAGAATTAGGATGATAATACCTCTTTTTATGACCATTTAATTAATTAATCCAAAATTGAATATTTAAATCTTTTTAAATTGCTTCAAGCTTTTTTACTCTCTCACTTACTGGTGGATGTGTCATGAAAAGGTTCATTAATCCACCTTTGAACGGATTAATAATGAACATGTGGGCGGAAGAAGGATTGCCTTGCCTCATAGGATGTTGTGCTGAGCCTTTCTCGAGCTTTTGTAGTGCACTAGCTAGATATTTTCCACTGTGCATAAGCTTTGCACCTCCTTGGTCAGCCATGAATTCTCTGCTTCTTGATATTGCAAGTTGAATAAGTGTTGCAAGTAAGGGAGTGAGTATGATCAAAACAAGCAGTTCAATAATGCCTTGTCCTCCTTCGTCGTCTCGACCGCCAAATCCACCAAATAATGCAGCCCATTGTGCCATTGTGGCTATATAAGAGATTACTCCAGCGATCGTAGCGGCTACTGTCTGAATAAGGATATCACGGTTCTTAATATGGCTGATTTCATGTGCTAATACCCCTTTAAGTTCTTCTTGGCTAAGAAGGCTCATAATTCCTGTTGTAACAGCGACAACGCCATGTTTTGGATCTCTTCCAGTAGCAAATGCGTTTGGATTTTCAGATGGAACTATATAAACTTGTGGTTTAGGTATATTTCCCTCTCTTGCAAGACTGGTGACCATCTGATGAAGTTCATGATATTTATGTTTATCAGCAGGTTGAGCCTTATACATACTTAGTACAATTTTATCTGACCAGAAATAGCTGCCAAAATTCATGAGGACTGCAAATATGATCGCAATGGTCAGACCTGTTTGACCCCAAAAACTACCTATCCAAAGTAGGATTCCTGTCAAAGCCCCTAATAATATGATTGTCTTAAGCTGATTAAACATATTTTTCACCCTGCCCAAAGACCGGCTATCTTGTATTTATAGTTTTTCTTTAACTGGTAAAGTCAACTAACGTGTGTTTGGGTAACAAATATATGCAAAGCAGATTTTGGGACTGTAAATTACTCTATTTACAGTAAATTCTTCTTTGCAAAAAGGATTCATCGTTGTGTTTCTCCGTCGATGAATTTGGACATAAATTTTGGTTTTTACAAAGAAGAACCATTTAACCCACTTAAGTTGACTTTATCCTATTCTATAAATGATCCAATTAGAACATTCTTAAACGATATGAAAGAGTAAGAAAAAGATCAGAATATCCATATATATCCATTTAATTAATAGATGGCTAAAGTCTTCTAACTAAGGTATCAACAATTCAAATCACAAAGTTTATTCCAAAACCTTTATAAATAGGGTCCGATTCCTCAACCATCCGCGAAGAAATTCGCCAAAGTTGAACATTGTGTAACGATGATTCAACAATAAACGGCCTGAGAAGGAAACCTTTTCAGTACATTTCTAAAAGGTTTCTGACTAATAGGTAGGTTAAAACGGTAATAATATGCCATCAATAAGAAGTCCAAGAAAGGGAAGTATGCAATATTGGCCTCGAAAGAGAGCCAAAAGCGAAGTAGCGAGAGTCAGAACATGGGCTGTCTCCAAAGACGTAAAGATGTTAGGTTTTGCTGGATATAAAGCAGGCATGGCACATATTTCTATAATTGATAATAGCCAAAGCAAGAATAAAGGAGAAAAGATATCAATCCCGGTAACAATCGTTGAATGCCCCCCTTTAAGAATTGTTGGTGCTCGGGCATATAAAAAAATAGAAGGTACTTCGCTTGCAGCAAAGGAAGCGCTTGTGGCACCTTCAAAAGATCTTTCAAGGAGACTAAATCTTTCTAAAAAGAAAGCTGCCCTTGATGAACTTGAAAAAGAACTTGATGATCTTTCAGATATAATGTTAATCGTTGAGACTCAACCAAAAAAAACTGGTATCGGCAAGAAAAAGCCCGAACTGTTTGAGATGGGTGTTGGCGGCAAGACCCTTGCAGACAAATTAGTCTATGTAAAAGAAAACATGGGAAAAGAACTCAAAGTAAGCGATGTCTTTGACAGCGGAGCAGTTCTTGATATTAAATCAATTACTACAGGTAAAGGATTTCAAGGTCCTGTTAAAAGATTTGGTGTAAGCATCCGTGGAAGGAAGTCTGAGAAGACAAAAAGGGGACCAGGATCACTTGGCGGTTGGATTGCACAAGGCCATTCAATGTACCGGATTGCTCATGCAGGACAGATGGGTTATAATAGAAGAACAGAATATAATAAACAAATACTCTATATCTCAGACAAACCTGAAGAAATAAACCCAGCTGGCGGAATCGTCAGATATGGAACTGTCAGGAACCAATTCATATTAATAAAAGGCTCAATAGGCGGACCAAAGAAGAGATTAATCAGGTTCAATCAGGCTGTACGACAAAAACAAACACATTATCCTTCTGCACCTGAAGTAAAACAGATAATCAAAAACTAAAATGAAACTGACGATATTCGACACGGATAATAAAGAGACTGGTAAGATTGATCTGCCAGATCAATTTGAAGAAGAGTTAAGGATAGATCTTATCCGAAGAGCATTCCGTGTTATCATGAATAACAACAGGCAAGCGTATGGGGCAGATGAAAGAGCAGGTCTAAGACACTCAGCCGAAGTCTCAAGAAGGAGACACAAATATCGAGGATCCTATGGATTTGGAATTTCACGGGTGCCAAGAAAAGTCCTTTCAAGAAGAGGAACTAGGTTTAATTGGGTAGGTGCAGTCGCACCAGGAACTGTTGGTGGACGAAAAGCACATCCACCAAAACCCTCAAAAGATTACAGTCAGAAGATAAATATAAAAGAAAAAAGAAAGGCTATCAGGAGTGCAATCAGCGCTACAGTCAATAAAGATATTGTCGCCGGTCGAGGCCACAAGATTCCTGAATCATTCCCATTTATAATAGATGGGGCTGAAAAAACAGAGAAAACCGCTGATCTTATGAAAATATTGAAAGCCCTGGGTCTTGACCAGGAAATTGAAAGGATTTCAGTAAGAAAGATCAGAGCAGGAAAAGGGAAATCACGAGGACGAAAATATAACACAAAAATAGGTCCATTAATTGTCGTCTCAGATGAGAAATGCCCTTTGATCAAAGCTGCATCCAATATTATTGGTGTTGAAGTAGCATATGTAAAAAATCTAAATGTATCTCAACTTGCCCCTGGTGCAGACGCAGGTCGTCTGACATTATGGTCTAAGGGAGCTATTGAAATGCTTCAGAAAGAGGGACTTTTCAAATGAGAATAATCAAACAGCCTATGTCAACTGAAAAAAGCATTAGACTCATGGAAGCAGAGAACAAGCTAATCTTTGTTGTAGATCGAAAGGCAACAAAGGCCGATATCAAAAAAGAAATGGAAGAACGATTCAAAGTTAAGGTTACAAGTGTCAATGTTCAACTTAGCAACAGGGGCATAAAGAAAGCATATGTAAGGTTCTCTGATGAAAATCCTGCAATTGACATAGCAACACAACTAGGACTGCTATAATGGTGATAATATGGGTAAGCGAATAATTCCACAAAGAAGAGGACGAGGAACCAGCACTTACAGAAGTCCATCCCATAGATATCATGCACCAGTCTCATATCCTAGTCTAAATAATTCAGAATCAACAGCCAAGGTAAGGGATATCATCCATCACCCTGGCAGATCAGCACCTAATGCAATTATCGAATCAGATGGCGTAGTCAATTATATCATGGCTCCAGAAGGTATGAAAGTAGATGATACAATTACCTTAAGTGAGAAAAAGAAAGATTACTCTCCAGGAGATTTAGTTTTATTATCAGATATTCCTGAAGGTACCAACATATACGGTATCGAAAAATTGCCTGGCTCAGGCCCATCATTTTGTAGGACTGGCGGTAGTATGGCAAAGCTTATTGGAAAGCAAAAGGACAAGATAGTTGTTCAACTACCCTCAAAAAAACAAAAATCCTTTGACCCTCGATGCAGGGCTTCAATTGGAATAGTTGCAGGCGGCGGAAGGCTTGAAAAACCTATGACAAAAGCAGGTAACAAGTATTATGCAAAAAAGGCAAAGAACAAACTATGGCCTAAAGTATCAGGAACATCAATGAACGCTGTTGACCATCCATTCGGTGGTTCAAGCTCAGCACATCATGGTAAGCACTCCGAAGCAAGGAAAAATGCACCAGCTGGCGCAAAAGTAGGAAAAATCCGACCAAGGAGAACAGGTAGAAAATAAAATGGCTAAAAAAGAATTCAGCTTCAGGGGAAAATCATTAAATGATCTTCAGACGATGGGCATTAATGAATTTTCAGATTTATTGAAATCAAGGGAAAGAAGGACGATCAAAAGAGGATTTACCGAACCCCAAAAGGCTCTCTTAAAAAAAATAGAGAAGAATGTCAAAGATATTAAAACACATGCTAGGGATATGATAATACTCCCAATAATGGTCAATAAGACTATAAGGGTATATAACGGAAAGACTTTCGAAGCAATTACCATTGCTCCAGAAATGGTCGGACACCGACTCGGTGAGTATGCACTCACAAGAAGAAGAGTCGGACATAATGCACCTGGTATTGGCGCTACAAAATCAAGTGGAAGTGTATCAGTCAAGTGATTGTAATGGAAAGTAAATATGGATTTCAGGGCTTCGACGGGGAGCACATGGTTTCTGCCATAGGTAGAAATCTGCCGATTTCAACTAAACAATCTATTGAAATTAGCAATTTCATCCGTGGAAAGACCGCCCTAAAAGCAAAAGATATTCTCGCAAGAGTTATCAAAAAAGAAATTGCTGTTCCATATAAAAGGTTTAACGCGGATGTTGGCCACAAACCAGGAATTGCTGCAGGAAGATATCCTATGAAAGCATGCGGTGAAATATTAAAAGTCCTAAATAATGCTATTGCAAATGCTCAGTTCAAAGGAATGAATGCTGATGATTTAATAATCAGGCACTTAGCTGCACAAAAAGCAAGCGGTGCTTGGCACTTCGGACGAAAGCGAAGGAGGAAAATGAAAAGAAGCCACCTTGAACTCGTACTTGAAGAAGTCGCACAGAAAAAAACTGCTAAAGCAAATAAAAAAGCAGCAAATCCTAAAGATGCACCTGCCCAAGAGAAAACAGCAGAAATAAAAGACGATAAGAAGTCAGTGAAGGAAGATGTTGAAAAGGCCTCGGACAAAGCAGAAGTGTCTAAAGAAAAAGATATTAAAACTGAAAAAAGTGAAGAAAAAGTTCCTGTAAAAAACGCTGATATCAAAAAAGAAGACAAGCCAAAGGATTCAAAAGAAACTAAAGAAAAGACAGAAGATGAAAAACCTGTTGTCGCAAAGCCAAAAGGAACTGCAAGTGAATCTAGAGAAGAAACAACTCAAGGTTCAACAAATAATGAAAAGCTATCTAATGCTAAAAAGACCGAAGGTGTAAAGGTTGATTGAAAGAAAAATAGTCTCACAAAAGAAAAAAGAGTTCCAAATTCAGGAATTCATTGCAGCAAGCCTCAAAAGAGTGGGCAATTCACATATTAAAATGCAGAAGACTCCCCTAGGAGAAAAAATAATCATATTTGCGTCAAGGCCCGGATTAGTCGTGGGTAGAAAAGGACAAAGTATCAAAAAACTTACAAAAGACCTAAAAGCTGAATTTAAACTTGAAAATCCGCAGATAGAGATAAGCGAAGTAGAAGATGTCAATCTTAATGCCCAGATAGTAGCAGAAAAGCTGTCAGGTGCTATGGAAAGATTTGGTATTGAACGATTCAAAGGACTCGGCCACAGCATCATGAATGATGTCATGGAATCTGGAGCACTTGGAGTAGAAATTTTAATTTCAGGCAAAGTACCAAGCCAGAGAGCCAGAAGGTGGAGATTTTACAAAGGCTATCTAAAAAAGTGCGGAGACATTGCAATGAATGGTGTCAGACACGCATATTCAACTGCATGTTTAAAATCAGGCGTAGTAGGAATACAGGTAAGTATAATGCCACCTGATCTTAGACTTCCTGACGACATCAGAATGAATAAAGATATGATCGTAGAAGAGTCTGAAGAAGAAACAAAGGACGAGACTCCTGTAGAAGAACAGGTAGATAAAGAAAAAAAGACTAAAGCAAAAAAAGCATCTAAAACTGCTAAAAAAATAGAAGAAGTTGTTGATGCAAAAGCTGAAGTTATTGATGAGAAATGAAAATCAAAGAGATCGCTGAGACAAGACCAGAAGACCTCATAAAAAGGCTTGCTGAATTGGAGCTTGAACTTATGAAGCTTAATGCTCAGAAATCAACTGGTACAGCTCTAAAGAGCCCTGGCCAGATCAAAAAAATAAAAAAGACGGTTGCTCGAATTAAGACAGTACTTAAACTTAAGGAGGACGAAATAAGAGCATGAGTGAAATATGCACTACGTGCGGGCTGCCTCAGGACCTATGTGTCTGTGAGACAATTGCCAAAGAGACACAGGAAATAAAGTTATATACCATCAAGAAGAAATTTGGGAAAAAATATACTGTTGTTGAAGGCATTGTCGGAAAAGAAATCAACTTGAAGGACGTCACCAAACGACTCAAAAACGCCCTTGCATGCGGCGGAACAGTCAAAGGAGACACAATTGAACTTCAGGGCGATCACAGAAATAAGGTCAAAGAGCACCTGATTCAACTGGGCTTTTCCAGTGACACAATAAATGTAGAACAAAGATGAACACAACCCCAGGCCACATCCTGAGGGAGGAGTTTATTGGATTGCCATGTAAGGTGGTCACCTCTTCCAACATCAATGTGGCAGGAATGACAGGAGTCATCATCGATGAGACGCTCAACACTTTTGTGCTGAGAACAGCCTCTGGTGACAAGACTGTCATGAAAAAGGGATCACGATTCATAATCACAAAAGACAAGGATTACATGATCAATGGTGATAAGGTCTGTAAAAGACCACACGAAAGGATCATGCTAAGGTGAAAAGATGAAAGCAAAGAATGTCGGAATTGGGATAGAAAGCCCAAAAAAAGAATGTACAGACAAGAAATGTCCATTTCATTCAGATATCAAGCTAAGAGGCTTCAGCTTTAGCGGCAAGATTGTATCCATGGATATTCATAACAGCTGCAGTGTTGAATGGCAGAGAACAAGATATATTCCAAAGTATGAAAGGTATGAAAAAAGGAAATCAAAAGTGAGGGCGCATATTCCTAAATGCCTAGAAGGCATAAAAGAAGGGGATACAGTTAAAATTCACGAATGCAGGCCTTTATCAAAAACAATCAATTTCATTGTAGTAGAGAAAGATCAAGATGCAAGCACTAAAGTCAAAGATAACTAAAGCGCTTCCAGTAGGAGCGACTGTACCGACCTGTGATAATTCAGGAGCTAAGATGCTTCAGATAATTGCAGTTAAGGGACATAAAACAGTAAAAGGTAGATTGTCCGCTGCTGGCATCGGTGATTTTGTTATTGCTGCTGTAATAAAAGGAAAACCAGACATCAGAAAACAGGTTGTTAATGCAATAATTGTTAGGCAAAAAAAAGAATTCAGACGAGCCGACGGCACAAGGGTCAAATTCGAAGACAACGCTGCTGTTGTGTTAAAGGATGACAAGGGGAACCCAAAAGGTACAATATTCAAGGGACCTGTTGCTAAAGAAGCCAGCCAAAGATGGCCAGGTATCGCTAAAGTAGCTAGTATCATTGTATAATATAAAAGACGAACCAAAATGAAAAAATTTTCAAACGATTACAAATCAAGCACAAAGCCCGGAAAACAGAGGCTTTACAGGCTTAATGCTCCTCTGCACAGGAAGAGAAAGATGACTAAGTCAACCCTTTCCTCTGAGCTTAGAAAAAAGTACAATATGAGGAACATAACCATCAGGACTGAAGATAAAATCAAGGTCATGAGGGGAAGATTCAGAGGTCAGACCGGAAAAGTTGATTCAGTCGACCTAAAGTCCGGAAGGGTTACAGTTGAAGGCATTGATCTTACAAAAAAGGATGGAAATAAAGTCAAAGTCAAGATTGATGCATCAAATATTATGATTACAGAACTATCGATGAGCGATAAGAAAAGAATAACTGGTGGAAAAAATGCCAAAACAACATCTTAAAAGATTAGCAACCCCGGCCACATGGCCGATAAAGAGAAAGGGAATTAAGTTTATAGTAAGACCCAGACCAGGATCTAGGAAACTTGAACTTGGACTACCATTTAATATTGTGCTAAAAGAGTTAATTGGCGTAGCTACCACAAATAAAGAAGCAAGATATGTACTTTATGACAATGAAGTGCTTGTTGATGGTAAAAGAAGGAAAGACATCCGATTCCAAATTGGTTTCCTTGATGTAATATCTCTTGGTAAAGATAATTATCGGTTGATTATCAATAATAATGGAAAGCTTGACATCAAATCAATTCCTGCAAAGGAATCCAAACTCAAGATTGTCAAGATAAACAACAAAAAGATTTCAAAAAAGAATCTCACAGAATTGATTTTGTCAGACGGAAGAGTGCTCAGAATAGCTAAAGATGACAAAACAGTATATAAAACTGGTGATTCCCTTGTTTTGGAAGTCCCAGAACAGAAGATATCAAAAATTATCAAGCTAGAAAAAGGCTCCTTGATATTCATGAGCGGCGGTAAACACATTGGATCTGTAGGTATCGTCGAAAATGTTGAAGGAAAAAAGATTTTCTTCAAAAACGATGCAGGAGATGTATTCGAGACATACAAAGAATACGCACTTGTCGTAGGTAAAAAAACACTTGAGCTGGATATTAAAAAATGAATCAAATGAGATCAATCAGGATAGAGAAGATAACCCTTAACGTAGGTACTGGAAAAGACCAGAACGTACTCGAAAAAGGCATGCAGCTTATCAAACATCTTACAGGTTCAGATCCTGTAAAGACAATGACGAGCAAGCGCATCCCTGGATGGGGTATTAGGCCTGGGCTTCCTGTCGGATGCAAACTGACCATTAGAAATGGACAGAAATCTGATTTAATCAAAAGATTCCTGGGTGCTAAGGATAATACACTGTCCCTTAACAACTTTGATGATCGAGGTAATATTTCATTCGGTGTACATGAGTATATCGATATGGCAGATACAGAATACAATCCTGATATTGGTATTATGGGTCTTCAGATCTCCATTACACTGGAAAGACCTGGATACAGGATAAAGAAACGAAAGATCCAGAAAACTAAACCGTCAATAAAACATATTGTCAGCAAGGAAGACGCTGTCAATTTCATGAAAGAAAATTTCAAGATTCAAATTCAAGAAGAAATCCCTGAGGAAGAATAAAAATGACTGCAAGTTCATATACAAAAATGCTGAAACAACTTATAACAAAACCCGCAATAATGAAGCGTTTCCTTAAACATAACAAGCCAAAAGACAGGAAGTTTGGAATAAATGTGCATACCTGTGAACGGTGCGGTAGAAGAGGGGGACACATCAGCAAATATGGAATCAATCTTTGCAGGCAATGCTTCAGGGAAACAGCAATAGATATCGGATTCAAGAAGTACAATTAGGTGGAATATATGACTATGAACGATCCTTTGGCAAATGTCCTCTCAGCGATAATGAATCGGGAGAGGATTGCAAGCGACAAGATAGTTGTCGGCCCTTATTCAAAGAGCATTGAAAGAATACTCAATATCATGAAAGATTACGGTTATATTGGTGATATAAAAAAAGTTGAAGACGGTAGAGGGGGATTATTTGAAATAAACCTTATCGGTAAACTCAACAAGTGCAATGTCATCAAACCAAGATTTGCATTTAACAAGAAAACTTACGATAAATTCGAGAAAAGGTTCCTACCAGCAAAGAATTTCGGCATTATTATAGTATCAACCGTCGAAGGTTTTACTACTATAGACCAAGCCAGAAAAAAAGGCCTGGGAGGGCGTCTCATTGCATATTGTTATTAGGCGATATTAATGGAAGAAGACAAAAGAAAAGAAAAAGCACCGTATATCGAAGCGGAAATTGAACTTCCTGAGGGAGTTACTCCTACTTTAGATAAAGGAGTACTTACACTCAATGGTCCAAAAGGGGAAGTTACAAGAGACTTTTTCAACCCACAGTTTACACTTGCTGCTGAAGGTAATAAAATTAATATCAAGACAAACAAAAACAGCAAGAAAAACAAAATGATGCTTGGGACAACCAAAGCACACATCAATAATATTATTAGAGGTATAACTAAAGGTCATGATTATGAATTAAAAATATGCAGTGGTCACTTTCCTATGAATGTATCAATATCAAACAAGAAGCTTGTTATAAAAAATTTCATAGGTGAAAAATTTCCAAGGCAGATAAACATACTGGATGGCGTTGATGTCAAAATTGAGAACGATATTATCAAAGTCAATAGCGTTGATATCGAACTTGCAGGACGTCAAAGTGCCCTTATTGAAGAAGGATGCAAACGGAGCGGATATGACAGACGAATCTTCCAGGATGGAATATACATAATCAAAAAAGACGGCAAGAGTTTAAAATGAAAAAAACTGTAGAACTGAGGAATGAAATCAAGAAAAAGAAACCTGATTTTTTACGTCAGGACAGCCATAAAAAGCCAAAGCTAGGGGAAAAATGGAGAAAACCTAAAGGTTCACAGTCCAAAATCAGATTAAGCAAAAGGGGTTACAGGAGAATGCCTTCTCAAGGTTACAGATCCCCTATTGAAGCAAGAGGTCTTGATAGAGATGGCCTTTTATGTGTTCGGGTTGTATCAAACACTGAACTTGAAGCACTTGATACAAAAATTCACAAAGCACTATTACCATCTACTCTTGGTCGTAAAAAGACAATTGAATTGTTAAAAATCATTATCGCAAAAAATATACCCGTCAAGAACTTCAAAGATCCAAAGAAAAAGCTTGAAGCCTTCGAAGCAGAAATAGCCAAGAAACAAGAGAAAAAGAAAGCAGAGAAAGAGACGGCTAAAAAAGCAGAAGAGAAAAAGAAGATTGAAGAAAAGAAAAAAGCTGACGAAAAAAAGGCAAAAGAAGCTGCAAAAAAAGAATTGACTGAAGAAGAGAAGAAAGATAAAGAAAAGAAGGAAAAGGACAAGGTCCTTATTAAGAAAGAATGAAACTCAAAATCCAAAAGCGGTTAGCAGCGCAGATGCTGAAAAGATCACAGAAGAAGGTCAAACTAGATCCTACACAGCTGACTGAAATAAAGGAAGCAATCACGAAAAAAGATGTCAAAGACCTTATTGATGATAAAATAATCAAAGGGATACCTAAAAGAGGAGTCAGTCGTGCCCGTGCCCGGAAGAATGAAGAACAAAAAGCTAAGGGCAGAAGAAAAGGGATAGGTTCCAGAAAAGGTAAACAAACTGCAAGGACACCAAAGAAAGCCGCATGGATGGCCAAAGTTCGTTCACAGAGAAATTTCCTGAAGACTTTAAAGGAAAAAGAGATAGTTGACAATCCTACTTACAGAAACTTATATACTAAAGTTGGCGGAGGCTTTTTTAGGAGCCAAAGGCACATTAAACTATACATAACTGAGCATAAACTTACAAAATGAAGACCGACAAAACTAAGACAATAAGATTCCGGCGAAAGCGGGAAGGGAAGACAGACTACAGAAAGCGTTTGTATTTGCTTAAATCAAAAAAGGTCAGGGCTGTCGTAAGAAAAAGCCTTAAAAGTATCTATGTTCAGTTTGTGGAATATGAAGATACTGGTGACAAAGTAATTGCCAGTGCATCATCCAAGGATATTGCAGAACTAGGATGGGTTTATTCAGGATCAAATACACCATGTGCATATCTTGTTGGTCTTCTCGCTGGAACAAGGGCAAAGGAAAAAAACATCAAAGAAGCAATACTTGATATTGGCTTTTCAACCCCAACAAAGGGTTCAAAGATTTTTGCAGCCCTAAAAGGTATTGTCGATTCAGGCGTAATTGTCCCACATAACAAAGAAATCTTGCCTTCTGAAGACAGAGTCACAGGAAAGCATATATCAGAATATATGAAAAATAATGACAAGTTTACAAAATATGACAAGTCAAAAGACCTGTCAGAAGCTGTTGCAGCAGTCAAGGGAAAGATCAAAAAATGAAAGAAGCCAATAAAGAAGAAAAACCTGCACAGAGATCAAATAAGACAGTACCTCGTAGCAGGGCAACTGATTCAACCACCTGGATACCTAAGACCGAACTTGGGAAAAAAGTAAAGGATGGTTCAATTACTGATATTGATGAAGCTGTCTCTTCTGCATCACCAATTATGGAAGCAGAAATTGTAGATATGTTAATGCCCGATATGAAAACAGAATTACTTCTTGTCGGACAATCAAAAGGAAAATTCGGCGGCGGTCAAAGGAGAGTATTCAAACAAACACAGAAAAAGACCAGAGAAGGTAATAAGCCAAGTTTCGGAACATTCTGTATAGTAGGCAATGAAAATGGTTTCATCGGATGCGGAGTAGGAAAAGCAAAAGAAACTGTTCCAGCAAGAGAAAAAGCTATCAGGAAGGCTAAACTAAATATTTTCAAGATTGCAAGAGGATGCGGTTCATGGGAATGCGGATGCGGTAATCCACATTCAATTCCATATAAAGTACATGGGAAGTGCGGTTCTGTTGAGATATCACTTCTACCAGCACCAAAAGGAACTGGTCTATGTATCGAATCTGAATGTGCAAAGATATTACAACTTTGTGGTATTAAAGACATATGGTCAAAGACAAAAGGACATACTAAGACTAAATTTAATCTCATATATGCATGCATTGAGGCTCTTAAGCAGCTGAATCAGGTAAAATCGAATGAAATGCATACCAAAGATTTAGGTATAATTAAAGGTAAATTAGTTGAGGAAAAAAATGAGTGAAGCTGAAGAGGCGCCAAAACAGGCACCAAAGGAAGAATCATCTCTTAAGAATTCTACAGAAAGTAAGCTTAAAGAGAAATCAGATTCAATTGAAAAAAAAGCAGCTGAGAAACTGGCTAAAATTGCTGTTATTGTCGTTAGAGGCATCACAATCAACTTAAAAACCGATATTAAAGACACATTAAATATCATGAATCTATTCAATAAGTACAATTGCATCGTTGTTGAAAACAAGCCAGATGTAATGGGTATGATTAAAAAGGCTAAAGATTTTATAACCTGGGGAGAGATTTCAGCAGAAACTGAAAAGACCCTCTTTGAAAAGCGTGGTGAAGAATTTAATGGCCGAGAACAGGATTCAAAAGGCAAGATCGTATATAATAAGTTCATTGAATACAACAAGAAGAAATACAAAAGGACTTTCCGACTCAATCCGCCTAAAGGAGGATGGGAAAGGAAAGGAACAAAAAAACCCCTTACTAAAGGTGGATCCCTTGGTTACAGGGGAGATAAAATCAATGATCTTTTACAGAGAATGATGTAAAATGCAGACCAAAAGAAGCAAAAATTCCAGACAGCGAGGATCCAAGACACACAGTTGGGGCGCTATGAAGAAGCATAGAGGAGCCGGAAACAGGGGGGGTCGTGGAAACGCAGGAACTGGTAAACGTGGGGATGCTAACAAACCAAGTATATGGAAAGATAAGAAGTATTTTGGAAAGCACGGCATGAAATCAAGATTTAAGGTTGTAAAAGCCATAAATATACAAAAACTGAATCAAATGGCTGATGAGTTATGCACTAAAAAAGGCGATGTTTACACTGTAGATTTATCTAAAGTAAAAATTGGCAAACTCCTCTCAGTCGGAACTCCTGCTTATAAATATGATATTACTGTCAATACTGCTTCTCAAAAAGCAATTGACAAGATTGTTCAAAAAGGCGGTAAGGTAACACTGAATGAACCAGATGATGATTTCGAAGATTCAGAAGAAGATAATAACGATGAAGTTGTGTCAGAAGATAATGAAACAGCAGATGACAAAGCCGATTCCGCCAATTAACAAAACTTTATATATTAGCAAGCAAGAACTCGTCTTAAAATGCTAAAATCAATAATGATGAATTTACCAGAGGTAAGTTCACCAACACAGAAGAGACTTTCTTTTAAAGAAAAGCTGAAATGGACCCTGATTATACTGGTTTTATTCTTTATACTTGGACACGTCCCCCTATTTGGATTGGGAGACAACCAGCTCCAGAGGTTTGAGTTTCTTTCAATGATCCTCGGTGCTTCGTTTGGGAGCATCATATCACTTGGTATCGGTCCTATCGTTACCGCATCCATAGTTCTGCAACTACTAAATGGTTCGGGAATTGTCAAGTTTGATTTGACTTCTCAAGACGGAAAAAAGAATTTTCAGGCTACTCAAAAGATGTTAGTCTTTGGATTCATAATCTTTGAGGCAATAGTCTATGTCTTTATGGGAGGACTATCTCCTGGTTCATACTATGACCCAGCTACAAATACTTTGTTAGCCAGTCAGACCAGCGAGTCAGTCGTGGCTCTTAGCCAATCTACAATCTTTTCGCTTGAGATTTTACTAATTATCCAGCTTATTATTGGTGGTATAATGATCTTGTTTATGGACGAGGTTATATCAAAATGGGGTTTTGGATCAGGTATATCACTCTTCATAGCAGCAGGAGTAAGTCAGACATTATTTATTCAAGCTTTCAGCCCAGTTGCTTCATACGCTAATCCTGATATTGCTACCGGTGCTTTCCCTAAATTGGTTCAAAGTCTAGCTGGAGGGCTGGTCCAAGATGCATCCAAAGCATTTTTTGCGATTGCTTTTACATTTATAGTGTTTGCACTAGCTGTATACGCACAGGCGATGAAAGTAGAGATCCCCCTTTCGTTTGGGAGAGTAAGAGGGTATGGTATCAGATGGCCATTAAGCTTTATCTACACAAGTAACATACCAGTCATCCTTGTCGCAGCGTTATTGGCAAACTTCCAACTTGCCGCAAGGCTGCTTGAAAATTGGCTTGGTCATGCAACATTTCTTGGCGGGTTCAATGCTTCAGGTGGTCCTGTATCCGGATTCATTTACTGGGTGAGTTCACCAAACATTGTGGAGCAAATTATTCAAAAACAGACAATTTTAATAGGGTGGGAGCCATTACTACAAGCTATATGTTATGTGACTTTCATGATGGTTGGATGTGTTATATTCAGTATCTTCTGGGTCCAGACAGCAGGAATGGATTCAAGTTCCCAAGCAAAGAACATAATGGGTTCCGGACTTCAAATTCCAGGATTTAGGAAAGATAAAAGAGTCCTTGAAAGGTTATTGGACAGGTATATTTGGCCATTAGCCATCATGGGAGCTGTTACAGTAGGTTTCCTTGCTGCAGTTGCTGACCTGACCGGCACACTGGCATCAGGTACAGGTATTTTGCTGACAGTTATGATCGTTTACAAATTATATGAAGAGGTGGCCCAACAGCATATGATGGATATGAATCCTATGATGCGCAAGTTCATGGGCAAATAAAATGTTTACGGCAGCCCTAGACGCCATTTTCGCTCCTGTTCTACTACTTGATCCAATTTGGGCAATTATCATTGCCTCTCTTCTAATTTCAATTATGTCAACAATGGCATATAAGCTCATGACCAATCAAGAGCTTATGAAAAAGCTCAAAGGAGACATAAAAAAGCATCAGGATGAGATGAAGGGTTATAAGGATAATCCTGAAAAGATGATGTCCATACAAAAGAAGGCCATGGATGTTAATATGAAGTATATGGCCCAGTCCATGAGACCGACCCTAATCACTTTTCCAATAATAATACTACTCCTGCCTTGGTTAAGTTCTCATTACAGTTATAACCCAATCGCTCCAATGGAACCATTTGAGATAAGGGTAATGTTTAATAGTGCTGTTCAAGGTGATATTTACGCATCATCTGTACCGGCTGAGTTAACTTTTGATAAGACTGTCAAGCAGATTTCTGGTAATAATGCTAGCTTTATTGCTAGTGGGCCCGCCGGTAGGTATGAATTGGATTTTGAATACTCTGGTTCAAAATACACAATTCCAACATTGATATCAGATGACCTAGAAAGCCTTGAACCGGTTAAGACTTTTAAGAACTCTGTTGTAAGCAAGATTGAGATTAACCAGACTAAACTTCAGCCTATGGGAGATTTATCTTTATTTGGTTGGAAACCAAAATGGCTTGGAACATATATCATCTTCTCTTTGATATTCAGTATGTCCCTAAGGAAAATACTAAATATATACTAATATCATATCGATTCTAGTATCTTTTTTTCAATGAATTTTATAGTCGGTTTTCGCCAAAATGTCATAGGATGTAACAGTGCATATACTATGTTATTGTCATTTTCCGGATTCTTTGAAAGATCATTAAATGCACTATTGCCTGGAAATACCATCAGATCAAAAGGGTTCCACACTGAATAATATCTACATCTGCTCCCTGGTAATCTTTTACGTAGCTTGTTTAATATATTGCTATTAGGACGCAGATCGTAAATACCTGGGAATTGTGCTGGTAATGGTAACAAATAAGCAAGCCACGAACCATGCCAAGGAGAACAAATAGTAAAACATTTACTGCAATTCAAACCAAGTATCTCGATAGCTAGGCTTGCGATTATTCCTCCCTGGCTGAGTCCGATTACACATATCTTTTTTTCTTCTGATGTCAAATCAACAAATTTCTTGAATTTTTTTGCCAGCTCAATAAGGGGTACAGTGCCCCATTTTTCGCTATAATTAAATCCCTTTACCTTGTATCCCCTTTCTTCTAGATGCCTCAAAATAGGTTCATATTCGGCGTTTGAACCATTCCAACCATGCAGTGCGTATATCATAATGATATTAGTCAGTTATCCTATATATTTTTATATGGCCAACCCTAATACATTACTAAAGCACTGGACATTTGCACATAACTTTTATAAAGAGACTAATCATAACATATCTTACTCCGCTGGAGGTATCCCGGACTGAGAGCATATATAGCTCCTTTCCACCCAGGGATATCTTACAGTTGAAATAAAATGCGAAAGCAAGGAGGCAAAAATGCAAACCGAAAATAAATCAGGCAGCGGTAATCTGCCGGAAAAAAAATTTAGAGCAGGAGCTATTTCTGCAACTGTCTGGAAAAACGAGACAAAAAGCAAGACTGGAGAGGATGTTGCTTATTATACAATATCCATTGAACGTTCTTATAAAGATAAAAACGACCAGTGGCAGACCACTCAGTCTTTTAGGGTAAATGATTTGCCAAGATTGGCTCTTGTGGTCAATAAAGCATATGAATACCTTAATCTCGTCGATGTAAATGTCGATGCACCAGTTGGTTCTAAACCAACTGTGTCTCAGAGTTCAATTCCGGATGAAGAGATAGTAATGTAATTTTTCTTTTTTATTTTTTTACTTTCAATAATAATAGGTGATAATCATGGATAAGAAATTAACGGATTTACCAGGAGTAGGCGCAGCTACAGTCGAAAAACTTCAGAGTCTTGGATATGAGGATGTCATGAGCGTTGCAGTTGCAACTCCAGGAGAACTTGTCGAAGCTACAGGAGTCACAGAAAATGCAGCAAGGAAGATGATCCACGCGGCCAGAGATCTGATGGACATGGGTTTTGAGACAGGTGAAGAATTGCTCAAAAAACGACAGAATATCCAAAAAATCTCAGTAGGAAATGATCCTTTTGATAAATTAATGGGGGGAGGATTTGAAACTGGCGCAATTACTGAAGCATATGGTAATTATGGATCTGGTAAAACTCAGATTGGGCATATTCTCAGTGTCAATGTCCAAAAAAGCATTGAAGACGGCGGAGCTGATGGGATTGCAGTCTATATCGATACGGAAAATACTTTCAGACCTGAAAGAATTCAGGAGCTTGCAAAAGGAGCTGGTGTTGATCCAGATATTGCTTTGAAGAACATCCGTGTAGCACGGGCATTTAATAGTGATCATCAGATGTTGCTTGCTGAAAAAGTTGAGGACCTTATAAAAAAACAAGGATTAAATGTTAAACTAGTTGTTGTTGATTCACTTACAGCACATTTCAGGGCTGAGTTCATAGGTCGTGGAACCCTAGCTGAAAGACAACAGAAGTTAAACAAGCATATGCATACCCTTGCAAAGATTGCTAATAATAATAACATCTGTGTATTTGTAACGAATCAAGTCATGGCAAGACCAGATGTATTCTTTGGTGATCCGACTGAAGCAATTGGTGGAAACATCGTTGGCCACAACAGTACTTTCAGGATATACTTAAGAAAAGGAAAGAAAGGAAGCCGTGTTGCTAAGTTGGTTGATAGTCCAAACCTACCTGAAGGCGAAGCAAACTTCTTTGTAGATACTCCCGGACTTCGGGATGTCTAGAACAGTTAATTGCTAAAAGTATTTCTTCTTATTTTTTCTTTCATCAGTATTTCCATATATGCTAATTCAAGCTCCTGCATCTCAATGTCCTTCTTCCTCAGCCATTCGCTCATCCACCCAAAGCGTATTGCTAGTACCATATCATTTAGCTGTTTCCAGCTATTTTCATTGAATTCATTCTCTAGATGATGCAGAAATTCAGTTATCAGTGGACCAGTAAGAGCTTGTGGATCTTCAAATCCAACGCATCCCACCACATTTGCCAAGTCATAAATCTCTGGCTTGACGCCCAGAAATTCCCAATCAATTACAGCCAGAATCCTATCTCGACCCCAAATAATGTTCTCTGGATGAAGGTCACCATGGCATAGGCCCATCCTAATCTCTTTATTGAAGAGGTTGTCCCTGAGATAAGCAGCAAAAGGAATCAACTTCTCATACATAATTGGATTCCCCTTCTTTATCTGTTTGAGAAGATGATCAATATAGATATCAAGCCGGAATATACTAAACTTGTCTTTGCACTCGCCAGAAATATCATTAATTTCTCTTCTCAGATTTTTTATGAAGCCTGCTATAGCACGGCCCCTCCATGCATCATTAATGTAATCAGGTCGAGGAAGTCTTTCGCCATGCACATATTTGGATATCTGCCAATAACCCTTGTCATGGACTATACATTCTCCTGCACCGCGATCTGAACTGCTATTATCAAAATATGGGTTGATCGTATCCATATGCTTAGATAATTCACATAATGTGAGATTGATCAGTTTCTTCTGCTCAATACTATTCGGATCCAGCTGTTCAAGAACATACATACTGCCGCTGGAATCTTCAATGACTGAACGAGAAAGGCTTCGTTCAGGACTGCCCGATATTAATAAATCTGGATGTGTTGTCTTATGATGAATATTCCAGTGTTTTAGAATCCGTTGATACTCTTTTTCAGACAGGTTTGCATTTTGCATTTAGAAGAAATTGAATCCATGATACTTATAACTTTGGTTGAATACTCAGTACTAAGATCGACCTACTTTCTTAAACATAAACTTAGTAATAAAATTTGATTTCAATCGGATTGCTTTCTCAGGACATAGCTCCTGACAGCAGTAGCATCTGATGCATTTTGAATAATTTATCTTCAGCTCATGAGAGATTGCATGGACAGGACACACTTTCACGCATCTTTTACATTTTATGCATTTGCTTGTAATTTTTGGTCTCTCGGTAAGGAGTGATTTAGCATATTTCTTTAACCAGTTTGGAAGACCTTCCATAATAGAACGGGGATGTTTATAATTCTGAGATTTATATTTACCTTCAATCTTATACTTAGGCAGGACCCCTCTTTTTTTGGCATGCTCAATCAATGGAACTTTCAGGCCGCATATTTCTGATGCCGCTGCATCCATTGCCAGTGCGTCCTCGCTTGCGATTATCATCTTTGATTCCCGAAGCCTGCCGGCATTAGGACCCTGACCATCCATTCCAACAATTCCGTCCATGATGTTTATTTTTGGCTTCAGAACAGAATACAGATCAAGAAGCATTAAAGAAAAGAAATTTGCGTTCTGGAGACGTGCATGGAACTGCGCTTTCCTGGAACCAGGGATCATACCAAAAATGTTTTTGACTGCTCCTGTAAAGACTGTAAGCGTATGCGTCTTCATCTTAGGAAGATTGACAATCAAATCATATTTTTTCAGATCTTTGGCCAATTCAAAGGATTTTATGAGAAACCCGTCGTGCTTGACTGTCATGGCCTCACCCAGCCCAAGCAAGGGTACGTCCTGTCTTTGACATATCTCAAGCAGACCGGATACTTTAGCTACTTTTTCTATCGAACCGAATCCTGGGCTGTCTCCGACAGCAATCGGTTTCTTATATTCTTTCAAGGCCACGATAATCGCTTCAACAAAATCAGGGTGTGTGCATATCTGCTGGTCTGGAGTCGACGCCATAAGTTGATTTGGTTTGATTAGAATACGCTTACAATCCTTTATTTGTTTTTCAAGCTCTGGTTGTTTTAATAGTCCTTTTATGACGGCAAGACTGTCCCCATAGGATTCACATTCCCGCACATGGACTTTAATACAGTTCATTTAAAGATTTTCTATTTCTTTTTCAGGGTTTGGAGATGTATCAACAAAATTAACCATAATCTCCATTCGGTCAAACATAGAATTATTGACAACACGGCCCTTAATTTTAACAATCTTACCCAACAGTTCGGTTTTTGAATCATCAAATTTACCAATATTGGATGAGTATTCAAGCATCTGTTCACGTGTCTGACCTGCAAGAAGTTCAGCCTGCTCTCCGAAAAATACGCTTCTGATGCTTCCTGTGCCATCATCAACGACTGTCGTTAACACATAATTATAATTAGGTTTTACTTCACCATGAGTAGCACATTTGAAAGCTCCATCGTCATCCCTGACTCGCTTCCTGCATTCTGGGCACACTTCAAAGAATTTAATATCAAATACCTGCACAACAGTACCCAATATCTCAACACCTTCCTCTCCTCCTTTCAATTCAGATATTTTAACTGCTTTGCCCGAAGGAGCACCTGATTCTGAAATTTCTAATTCAGGCAAATCTGAACCCGAAGGATTCACTGTAATTGTAGAATGGTTTCCTGTATGTATCTCAATACGATCATTATTGGTTTTTGTGTAACCACCCTTAATAGAAAGAATATCATTTGGCTTTAATGTCTCGACATACTTGGTATTGTCACCCCAGAATACTACCCTCATCTGGTTCTCACCGTCGGAGATCATAACAGAACCCACTTTTCCGGATCCTCTCTGAGTATTGAATTCACGTATTTCAAAGACTTTTGACACTCGTGCTTCTATCTCCATATTTTTCAGGCCGCTTAGTACATCCTTAATAGCAAGCTTGCCTTCAGTCTGCACGAGTTTGACTCCCAATTCATTAGCAATTATATGTGCTGCGCCCTCTTTGCTGATAAGTCCAGAAAGCTGATCGAGTTTTTGTTTAATCTTGTCATTAATCTCTTCGTCGCTGAGTTTCTTCTCTTCTTTAATTCTTGAAATTATCTTATCTAATGGTATCTGAATCATCAATATGCGCAATAGATTATCTTATTTATAATTAACGAATAGTAGACCACAAATATTATATATATGAGTCATATTAAGTGTGGCATGGATAAAAGGATTGTATATGCAATTTGCATTATCATTGCCATTGTTACGGTCGTTTCAATCCCCTTCCTCGAGAAATCTATCTTTCCAGACTCAGAAGGTCCAGGAGCAGTTACAGTACTTGGGGTTGGAATTATATTCACTGCCATCACTGTATTGCTTTTCTATCTGTTCTATAAAGACAAAAACCTAACAAAAGGATTCTTCATTTCAGCAATAACTTATTCATCATTGATAATTCTTGTGAAATTTACATTAGGTCCTTTGTCTCTTTATAAAGTGAACCAGGCAATGAGCTTTGATCCAATATCATTAACCCCTTTAGGAATATTATTAATATCTACATTCACATTATTACTCTATATTGGTGTTTTTTATTTTCTATTTTTTATATTCAATAAGAGTCTAAAAAATGAGAAGACTAAAAAGAAGCATAATATCTTCAAGATAATTGCATTTATCCTATTGATTGGATTAATAGCAGCGGTATCTGCTCTTCCTATTTTGCTTTTAAGCACTTCGTTTGGAATAATATATCTATTTTACGCGTTTTCAAGTAGCATTGGTGTAATTATGGCTCTTGGGTTATTAATAGCTGTCCTTTTTTGCACATTGACTTATAATGAAGTTAAAAAAAGGGAAATTGCCATGAAAGATGCGGGTTTATTGGTTTCATTCTTCTGGATTGGTGCAGCCATTTTGTTTTCATATTCTGCACTTTGGTTTATATATTTCATGACGCTCATGGCATTATGGCCGCTTAGGACTTTTACGTTTTCGGTGAAATAATTCTAAAATGATTAAATACATCAAGCTTTTCATCGAAATGCTAAGATACAGAGTAGCTGTGTTGCTATTGATGTTCTTACTAATAGGCATAGCTGTTCATGAGAAGATTACAGTATTCAGCTATGATTATGTGCTAGCATCATTGGCACTGCTTTTCAGTTATGTTTCAGCAACCACCATCAATGATATAATCGATGTCAAGATAGACAGAATCAACCATCCTCATGGGAAGGGCAGACCTCTCGTAAGCAAAAAAGCTAGCAAGAAAGAATTGTATGTGCTAAATATCATAACAAGTGTGCTAGCCGTCCTGATGGTCGTCCCAATTGGCTGGAAAGCAGTGATGGTCATGTTATTGTCTTTGTCTATTAGCTACATTTACTCTCTTGATCCCATCAAGATATCTCACCGGACGCACCTTGCACATATTTTCCTCTCAGTCGCATATGTGATAGTGCCTTACAGTTTAGGAGTATTTACAATAAGTGAATGGTATGTTCCTATCGATTATTTTTTTATGGGTGCTTTCACGATTCTTTTTTTTGGCAGAATAATACTTAAGGATTTCAGAGATGTAAAAGGGGATCTTAAGTATGGAAAACCAACATTCCTGATCGTATACGGTAAAAATATCACCTGCCTGATTAGCGTCATATCCGTAATATTTGGGAACATCATGATAATCTCACTTTCGTCAATCTATCTTGGATATGAGATATTCGTACTGCAGATATTCTTCTTCTGCATATATTTCATGTCCTACAGGCTCTGGAAAGCAGAATCAAAAGAGAAGGAACAGGAAGCGATAGTAATCGGTGCTAAGATGGGCAATGGTCTTATCCTAACACTTCTTGGCTTACTGGCATTGCATGAATATAATGCGGCCAGTTCATTTAGCTTATTTTACTCTTTGCTTACCATGACGATGTTTCTGTTAAGTTTTATTATACTGTTGTCAAACCCTCATCAGGCTGTTGCTGGTTACAGGGGCTAGGACACCATTCAATATTATCACTAACTGCAGTATTTCCAGAAGAATCCGTCTCCTCCACATAAAATTGAGCCTCAAAAGAAACTCCCTCAATGATAATAAAAAACATATTCTTTCCGCTGTACTGATTGTAATATAACATGGAAGAATCTATAAACTGTTTGTCTGTATAATAATCCACCCTGTCGTCGTTAGATTTATAATACACACTATTCAGGTCGACTTCTTCATAGAAATACCCTAGTTGCCCAGAATCCGGGTTTATGGTTATCGAATTTTCTGTTGAATCTACAGGTACGTCGACCGTCGGAGCATCAGTGGATTTCATGGAATATGTCACTTTAATCGTCTCGATGTCATCGATGCCAGTATTATAACTGGTCTCCCATTCGACAACAACTGCATTATCTTTGTCCTTTACAGGGTAAAGCTTGACTTCAGGTTTAGAGGGGGATATTTCATCTTTGAATTTGTAAGCAAAATTTATTGGAACTCGCTTCTTCGATAACCCATCTATCATTTCATGGTCTGTGTAGACTCTAAAACCAAAAGTATACCCGGGAAGTGGGTTTATTGTTGGGAATCCTTTAGGCAATTCCAATGAACCGAAAGCACTTGAGATGGCATTTCTGTTGTCCTCGACGAAACATATGTCTCCATCTTTATACAGAATATTATCAGTCCATAGAACTTTATTTGCATCCTTAAAATACAATCTGCCAGATATTCCTTTGGAAATTGTATCCTCCTTGATTTCAGTCTGAATTTCAGTATCAAGATTGACTGTGCAAAGGGCATTGTCAATGTTTGCACTTATTTTATGATAATCTTTCTCACCACTAGTACCATGGGTAGCTTCAATTATGGTTTTGTCTGTATATTTCATAGATATATCATATCCATTTTCAAGAAGTTCATAAAATACATTACTTTGACCATTATCTTCACAAATACCCCGAGGTATCCCTGAGTTTACACAGTCAGCCATGAGGTTAACAAGATTATTCAGTTTAATCTCCATTTCCTGCCTTGTGCATTCATCCTCATAGTTTTGGTCCAAGGTTTTGTCTGGGCTGCAATAATCGAGATACCATGTTTCCTTATATGAAACAATGGCAGTTATGCAATCCCTTGGTTTACTGCCTGTTTTTATGCATTCTGCCATGAGGTCTTCAATACCTTCTTGCTTTTGGAACTCTACCTTAATATCCTGAAGATCCATTCGTATATTGTAATCAATTTTTGCCTTTGTATTTGGAACCCATTCAATCTCCCCTATTTCTCTTAGGATGTTAGTGTGGTCAGATGCTTGAGGAACGTCATCATTCGAATTTATACTCTCTCCACCAAGGCGGGCAGAATCGTCCAAAATCTCAAATCCAGTAATAGTATTTTTAACAGGATTTATGATCGGACCAGATATAGCTATGACTGTAACAAACAGGAATATTGCCACTGTTCCGTACAAAAGCTCATTTATCTTGTGTTCCATTTTTTACTTTGTTTCAACTTAGTCTAGTTTTCTTTGCTATCTTCAACTTTTGAGTCAGAATTATCTTGATTGTCACTCGTTATAGTTGACAACTTCAAGTATTCTGAACATCCTGCGTTTTCATCAAAATCACCGCACTGGTTGCATATTGAACAAAATCTGCCGTTTTTACCATCCATCGACTTGTCTGTTAAGGCTCTATCGAAAAAACATATGGGGTTAACATAATATAGGTCTTTAGTCGTTCGTTTGATTAGAGGATATGATTTCAGGGAACTCGAATCAGCCCGGACAATCTGGTCAGATGTAAACAGTTTCGTGACCTCCTCCGAGGTGTCAAAATCTCTTTGGATGAAACTGAGATGCAAGTGGCTGCCATCATCCTTATTGATAGTGGCTATAGAATCACCCTTACCAACTTTCTGGCCAACTTTAACTAAAACATCATCCAGATGGACGTAAACTGATCTTAGTGAGTCCTTATCATGATCTATCTCAACATAACGATCATATGAATCTCCTGTATCAAGAACCGCAGTCACAACACCATCTGCAACTGCAAAGACATTAGATTTCTTTCCAGACTGTTTAACTGTATCATCAATATCTATCCCATAATGCTGTTTATTTAAACTTGTTGTTGTTCTTGGGCCCCAAAAACAGGTTATTGAATTTTCCGCGTTATTGTCTAATGGCCAGACTGAATATGCTTCTGAAAATGGACTTGAAACAGGTCCGGCTTCCCCACCTTCAACCCCCGATGGTGGTGGCACATATTCAAAATCGATATCTTTTTCTTCCTCTGCAATGACTTTCATAGTCTGCTTATATTTAGCGCTCGCAATCAGTTCTGTTGAATCCCGGCTATAGAATAATGATAATGCATAATTTTCTGCCTGGATGTTAAGATCGCTAAACCCATTAAGGTATTTTGTCATCTCAGAATTGAAGCCCTCTTCAATCAAATCACTTGTCTCTGATTCCGACGGGAAGCAATCCCCACTCTTATCATTATACAAAACAAGGCCATTGTGTGTACCACATCCTTTGCCAAGACCGTTAATAGCTGCTTGAGCAACAGCCTTTTCAAGAGAAATATCTGCCGCTCTGTCCACATACCCATTTATTTTATGTATCTTACTCTGTGCCTGCAACACTGAAAGCTGACGAGTACCAATTGCATCATTAAATGATGTTGTCTTATGCGAAAGGTTATATGTGGCCGATGCAAGGACTATGACAATTATGATAGCAAGTATAGGAGTAAAATTCAAAGTCCCATTCTTGTTATTCTTCATCTTGCTCACTCCGAAATTATTATCCTTAGCTTGACAGCCCCATCAGTATATAAACTAGTATAAAGAGGATTAGGACTAGTATAATACGGATTAGGCATAAGTGTCGATTCGTCCATGACCAGTTTTTTCTGATTAAATCCGCTTGTCAAAATTTCTCTTTGAGAATCACCCTCTCCAACCAAGATTCGATAGTTTGGGTTCAGACCCATCATGGCAAGTATCTCATTTGTCTTTGATCGCAGCGCCTGATCATCGCCTTTGACATAGAACATTATAATCTCATCATAAATGGTATCATCTGAATTATCACTTATTGGTGTATTAAGGTAATTCTCTATGAATACAGCATCTTGCAGTATATTTACATCATTAACATTGAATTCTGTCTTTGGAATTCCAAACATCAAGGCATATCCTGAAAAAATCATGAAAGCAAGCGCTATTATTACCACAGATACAAGCATATTAAGACCTTCCATGAATCCTTTTTTATTGCTTCTCATGAAATTCATCACATTTTCCAAAATGATTGTTACAACATCAATATATCAATCATGTCAGATTACCCTAATAACAGCAGTAATCTCAACTGTCCCAGGTACTAATTTGTCTGCTTCTTTGAACAATACGTATCGCTTTTCTTCCATCTTTGTATAAGTTTTTGACCAGGATATGGGTTCATAGTCTTCGTAGAACTGCTTATTGAAATAAAACTCGCCCTTCGGCGTCTTAATTATCATCCCAATTCCCTGCAGGTCGCTCTTTGAAACAATACATTCCTTAATTTTATCTTCATTCATAAGTGCAGGATCAAGTATTCCAGTGTATTCTCTATATGTATCATAATCATAGTAAGACATGCATGATATTGTCCTATCGACCAGTATTTTATAATCAAGGTTATGGGTATCGATGTTTTCATCAAATACATAATTAACAATTGTTACAATACCAGACACTACTGCAATAAGGATTATAAGCCTAAGAACCCACATCATGAAATCTTCAAGGACACCTTTACGGTTGTTTAGGATCAATCTGTTTCGTTGGTGATACAACTGAGATATTGGCTCTACCTTTCTCACAGCTCTTAAAACCTTACTGTCTTTAAATTGATTTTTGGTCTTCATGTTGCTTTTTTAATTAAGTCCACTCCTGGTTGTACAAGATTTTCTGGAGAAAGGATATCCTCCTCTGCCTGTGACTCGGTTTGATGATATGAATCAATAATTCCGTTCCTTATTGAACTTAAAATCATTATTAGATAGGTATCATCATCGATGAAGTTTTCATCAGCAATGTTAGGATTACCCAAGGAAATTATCATTCTCTGGTCGCTTGGATCATGATAACTTACATAGATGGGATCCAGCCTAGTAATCGAATTGAAGCTTAGACCTGCCACAGAATTTGCAATATTTGCCGCAAATATGGCGAGATTCTTATCATCCCTTGGAATATTGATATTCAGACCATTCTCGGTCTGTTTTGCAGTATAATATTGAAGATGTATCTTCAGTACACGGTCGGGTGTTGGTTGTGAATACAAGATTGCATTCAGCTTATCGTATATATTTTTTACACTGTGCCCATTTATGGTAGCATCATCATATGTAATCTCATATGCAAGTGCCTCCTGCTCAAGCTTTTCTGGAACATAATATATATCCTCCATCGGACCAACTGTCTCTCCTCCTCGGACAACATTGGATTGCTTTAAGATTCTGCATACCTTTCTTTCTTTTTCAGATATTATCCTGTCAAATACAAACGCCTGGTTCTTCATCCTAAATATCGCAGAGGCAGTTATCAACGGGTGCAGCTGATCATCAGACTGTTTCAGGTGAAGATTATCACCATCCATTTCTGTAATTAATCCCTGTATATTCTGAGGGTAATAAATCTTGATATTGTTAGGTGTCCCGATAACCGTATTGATGACACCAGCAAGATCCCTGCTGATGTAAACGCGGTCAAAATGTGTCTGTGTACCTATATCCATAGTGTATTTCAGCAATGGAAGAAGTATGAGTGCCATCATCAATATTAATGTGAAGACAGGCATGATAGTAAGACTGGTTGTTTCCCCTTTTTTTGACCTTGTCGGCCTGCTGATTAACATATTAGAAATCATTACTTCTTGGTATATATTATTTTCTGATTAGGACGAGCGATTATTTCTTAGAATCAATAGTAACATATATCATATCCTTAAGACCCTGGCCCTCGATAATAGGCACATAATCTCCCTTAGCTTCAAAAATTACTGTGCTTGTCCTCACACTTCTATCTTTATAAGCTTTGCAAGCAACTGCTCCTTCATCCCGTTCTGCCGACTTTTTGTCTGTAAACAAACAAAGACACGACCCTTCCTGTACTTGATTAAGACAAGGTGAAGGGACTCCGGATTCAATCTCGTTTGTGAAATAACCATATGCTTTGATGAACATCTCTTTTGATGCTATTGGAACATGCATACTTTCACCATAGGTCAGGTTCTCCAGTTCTACGGCAACCCTGTAAAAATCAGTCATTCTCTGATCATCTATCTTTGGAGCTATCAAAAAACTGTAAAATGTCAGAAGTATAGTAAAAAGAACTATAAAAAGGAAAACTTGTGGAATTAGTTTTGCCAATTGTTCAAGACTAAGCTCAGCATTTCGGTTATTGCGACGCATCTTTTGGGTCGCCTCTCTCAAAACACTTCTTGCCTTCTGCACAGTCCTTCCAGCCGCCGTCAGGTATCTGCGTTACTTCGATCCAATTATATTTATCGCTCAGTACAGTATCAGACACACTAGATGCGCATTTCCGCTCTCCAAACCACGATTCGCAGTTATTCCCTTGTGCTTTGTCCTGAGCACCAGAACCTAGCTGAAAGAATCCTTGTGAAAGAGAGGACAGGTTGCCGGTTATGATCATTAGCATAACGACAAAAACTATAAGCAGAAGTGCAGCGATAATGACAAACTGCATGGATAACTCCCCTTTTTTGTGATATATATCCCCTTTTATTTTCATAATATGTTTTTAATCGGACTGCATATATAAATTTTACTGGGTTAAGGTATGTCATAACTGGGAAAAAGTTTATATAACTCTACACAATAAATCAACCTATGAAGAGGGCTTTGATTGTCGTAGCAACACTGCTTGTACTAACAACTGTGATTTATTTCATTTTCTTTCAACCAAAAGAGCAGGTTGAGCTTCCTGAATATCCACAAGACCCACAAGGATGGATTCACGATGCACAGATGGTCAAAAAGATCGACATAGACTATGTGACAAAAGGCAAAAGTTATGAAGATCGGTTGGGACAGCAAGTCAAGACCAATAATATCAGCACAGTTTTCAATATGCGAGGGTATTACCTAGGTAATAAATTCTACAAAAATTACACATCAGATGGTCAGACATATATAAGGGTCAGCCCAAACATGATACCTTCAGATGGTATCATCGAAGGGTACGTTATATTTGATGTAATCAATGACACTCCGGCATATCGGATTTTCGTAGATGAAGATTGGAAAAAACGTGTCCAGCCAACAAATATATGGTGGGGTTTTGGGCATGGTAACCAAAAAGAGTTTGAATTCAATGAGGTCAAGCGAGGTATTTACATGGACACGGTTTACGACAATCCATCAAGCTTCAGCGATGATTACAAGGTCCATTATTACAAACTTTTTATTGGAGATATGACAGAAGAGAAAATAGCTGCTTCTAATGATAAATTGACTTTTGTAATAATGGAATGATTAAATCCTTCTTTAAGAGGAATACAAAACAATAAAAATCAGGTATATGTTAGATTTACTCACTCTTATGCTGGGGCCATTTCTCTCCAGAAACTAAGTATCCATCAATCTCATGCTGGACAACCGCTGTAACTGCAGCTGTTGCAGCTATTCCAATAGGTCCTCCCCAGATTCCTCCTGCCACAACATCCACAACCATCCAGCCATAATTATTGGCTTCTGCTGCCCAAGATCTCCAGCCAGTCATTTCACTATCTGCAAAGCAATAGTTAGGAATATAATCCTTACCATATTCCCTATAATTTTCAGGTTTTCCTGACATACATACAGTAGTAAATTGTCTCGTCTGGTACTCCGAACTAAATTCTGCTAGTGGTTCAGACTCAGTAAAAGTCAGCTGATCGCAAGTCTTCATGGCCTTGCGCGGGTCAAGATCATTCTTGTCCAGCTCGTAATAATTAAAATAATAGTTACGACCAGCACCTTTAAGAACATCAATAAGGTGGGTGTTGGATTCTTTCGTATAAATATCCTTAATATTAGAACCGTAATTGTCCCGAATAATTTTTGGCATCAACCCACCCAAGCTGGATACTAAGAATTTGTCGCTACCTGTTGTAACAGTAAGACTTCGTTGGTAGTATGCTTCAAAATCACTTTTGAATTCCTCATAAGTTACTGGTTCTTTTCTCAATATATCATCTTCATCAAGTTGTATTGCCCCCAAAAAACCCATAAATTCATAATTTAGCTTATTAGTTTCATAATATATTTCTGCATCCTCTGGAGTCATTGTAAACTGGAAAGAGCTTTTCATGCTACTTTCCAAGGATAATACAAAAAGCATCATTGACTGAAATGGCTTATAATTATCATAACTGCTTATATGTGTGTTGCTTGTGTAATAATCCTGCCACCTTTTCCATATCATATATTCCTCTCCATCAAATATCCTGTCAAATTGTCTCTTTCGGGATGGATCTGAATACGCATATTTTTTCACTTCATTAGCAAAAGTCTGTATTGGTACAACATACTCATAATAAAGCAATTCGATGATGTCCTCTCTAACTGGTTCTTTAGTGAATGCAATCGAAAAGCAGTCAGCTGACTTACTCCTACTAAATATTCCATCAGCAAGACAATCATCAATGACTTCTAACTGATTATTTGTAGATAAGTCATCAAATGAGTATTTATGTTTCTTCTCAAGTTCAGTTGGATCATTCCTAAGCGTGCTGCTTAATCCGTCGTAATTTACTTGTTGACTGCCATGCTCTCCTTGGTAAACCAAACCACCACGTGGGATCTTACATCCACAGTCGTGTAGCGATATTTCAAGATCAGTCAAACATGGGCTAGCTAGGTAAAATCTTGGAGTGGACATCCCAAGTTGGCTATCTTCAGAACCTTTATCCAGGAAGAAAAAACCTCCAGCAATACCATTCATATTATACTCGCGAGGATCTGGTCTAATCAATTGTGGATGGTTCAGCACAAGTGAGTCTGCTCCCCTGCTTTCAAACTCATCGACCAGTCCTTCTCGCTGTGCAGACATAAGATAAAGCACGCCACCGCCAACATATTTTCTGAACAATGCTTTTCTCACATTCTTATTACTGATACCTTTCACTGCTTTTTCATAGCTTACTTTACCCACTTCTTTTAGAAAATTTAGTGAACCTCCTGAAAAACCCATCTTAGCCGCCTCTTCCACGACCACTTCACCAGTCTCCTCATTGAACATCTTAATAACTTCTCCTTGAACTTGTTTGATATGTATCTCTGTGAGGCCTTCTGGAGTACCTTTGTACAGCACATTAAACTTCTCTGAGCCGGACAGCCCAAGCACCTCGATATCTCCTTTTACCTTTATTATCAGTTCGTCCATCTGTTCTGTGCCAAGCCTATCTGCTGCTTTGGCTGCATCTGTTACTCCTTGAGTGAACTTATTGATGTTAAATACACCATTCTCAAGATAAGAGTCCAAGACACCATGTATTTTTGAGTATTTCCTAAGTGAAGCATCGCTATCAAACTTTGTCATAATGTCATGAAGTTCGTTCATATCCCGGTTGATGAGTTCAATCTGATCTGTCGGTTTACTCATAATCTTATCATCGATAGTTGTCAGGTAATTGTCATATATGTCCTGCATATCTCCGCCTTCCCTAATCTTAACCAAGAGATCATCATAAGCTTTTTTATCCACATTTTTTAAGTGAAATAGCACCCCCTCACTTTCTAAAACAACTTCTTTGAGAGATTTAGCCAGTGCATCCTCGCTACTTTTACCTGAAGCTTTTGTGTAAAACTTAGCGAGTCCCTCTTTCATTGCCTTAACACCTGAATTTGATGTGAATTTAGCACCAAATTTATCGACAATTTTAGTAACCATAGCTCCACCTATTTTTTTTGTTACTTTAGCTATAGGGGAAATGAGTTTACCAAGTCCGCCTCCAATAACTGTAAAAGCAAGATTGAGTCCGGCAGCTTGTATCCGCGATCCATAGGTCGTCGCACCTAAATTTTCATTCCACAATGCTTCTTCTTCTTGATGGAATGCCTCATAGTAAAGAACATACTCAGGTGCCTGATAAGCATTCATGAACCCATCAAACCATGACACCCCAAGCCAATCTCCTAATTGTGAACTACCTGAATTTTTGTCAAAACCATATTTTGTGATATCTTGTGGTAGTTCAAATCTCTCTATATAACAGTAAGGATAAGATTTCTTTTTATACTTTTCAGGATTTTTCGCCATTAGATCAGTGTACTTCTGAGCCATACAGTCGCTTGTTCCAATGTGAACCTCTCCATCTCCCCATCCAAAATCATTGACTGCACAGAATCTAAGATCAGGAGATGCTTTTTTTGGGAGGTCAGAACCTTCAAGCTCGATATCCCAGCCGTCTTTTTTGATTTTATCATTCACATCATCCATCGAAATCTCAAAATCTGTATCCGGCTTTTTTATCGTCGTGCAGAGCATGTCTATCTTTCCACTGTCTGAGCGCCTGAAGCAATCCACAACCATATCGGCGACCATCTCGGTTGCTTTTTCTTTTTCAGTTGGAATCTGGTCACCAAACTTGTCACAATTGATGCATATGTCACCTAACTGAAATTCTCCCATATCACATTTGGATAACCGAGGATCAGAAGCACTCCCGCATTTACCGCCCTCTGGAACATTGTAAACTTCAATCTTGGATTCACCAGTACTTTTTGGACATCCTTCCACATACCACACAAATTCAACTTTTTCTGAGCCGCCGGAAGTGATGGTATTTTTGCAGCAATAGTAATCTTTCTGCTTATCAACATCAACAGCTTTGCCACATTGACTCATGTCTTTGCCGTCTGTTCCTATATAATTGACAGCGCACGCAATGGAATTAATAGATCTGGTAACTGTGATTTCATCATCTGTAAGTTCAGGCACATATGGAACAAAATCTCGGGGGTCTTTGATTGGGAACTCTGTCTTTGTCGCGCCTTCAAACCAGTTTTTTGCTGTCTGATACACTGGAGTAATAACAACACCTGCAAGAACAAGTATAACAACTAATGAAATTGCCATCATTACCACTACTTCAAGTCCCATTGTGGCTTTCTTTGTTGTTTTGGATTTGTATCTATCTCTCATATCATGCCCTTTAGCTGGTTGATGAATCCAAGTATTGTTTCTTTTGACTGCATAGCAATCCATATGAGAAGGCCAAACACCATCAGACCGACGATTATGCTTACGACATAACGCCAGCCTATGCTCCCTTTTTTAGTGCTAATTCGGTGACTTTTTAGTAATTCATTATGTAAGAACAATGCTTCTTCACCTCCTCATTGTAAGGTATCAAATATACAGCATTGAGGTCGCCCTCTAACTTTCCAGGGATTCCTGCGGCAACACCCACAGCTTTCAGAATACCTAAACCATCAAAGTTTGTCGTCTGTGATGCGATCTCAACCAAAATTTCTTTGTTAATCCTTGAATACACCACTGCATACGGTTGATCAGTTGAATACTTAAATTCAGACGCATAAATTCCTTTGTTAAGATCATCATTTTCAATAACATATTGATAATAGCTCTTCATATCGACAGTAGAGACAGGAGTATACATCATCATCTCTTTGAGAGATTCAACCCGACCCGTAAATTTGGCTTTCAGTGAATCATCAAACTTGATTCTCGAACAGATAATGCACATTCTAGGTGGATTCTGAACGACTGAGGTCGGTTCACCAAGGCTCGCAAGCCCTAATTGTTTTACAATTTCAGTCTTGGTGCAGCCCCTATATCCACCATCACCATCTGGGCATTTCATATAGCTCCAGTACCTCTCGAATGCTGCTACTTTTCCGTGCCCGACCATGTCCCAGCACCCCTTGATCTCATCAGCCATCAACTTATCAAGAGCATATTCTTTCATCTTGTCGTTCATCTGACCTTTTTCGTCGAGATTACCTGAAAATGATACTGTGCTGTATTTCTGAGTGCAGTCATCAGTATTGTAATATCCTTGACAATTAAACCGTTTGAACTGCTCAGTCACATAAAGCTTCATCTCTTCAGTAGTAAGGTCTTTCTCGCTGAATTCAAGCATCTTCATCTTGCATTCTGGAGGGATCTTAGTTATGCTTGCAGTCAGAAAACTCCATGTGCACGTCGTGCTGCCTGCGATATCATAATATATCTCAGAAAATTTTCCAGTGATAATCAGAAGCACAATGAAAGCTATCAAAATCATAAATATGCTAATGGAGTAGTTCCAAATGGCTCTCCTCGAATCTTTTCGATTTGATTTATTCAGATGTGTCCTTTTGGAAGAATTTCTTATTGCCATGGTAAAGTCAAAGCACCTTCCATATATTTCCCAAATGCATAAAATAAAGTTATTGCGGCGATGATGATTAGGAAGAAAATGATTGCGTTTCTCATCAAAGGATCAATAGATGTCTGGCCTCTTTTATTCATAGATAAAAAATAAAGAATGAATTATATAAAGGTTTTGTCCAGTGATAATTAATCTGGCTTACAATTATGCACGAAAAAAAAGAAGATAAATTGACTATCAGGTACTCACACCAGACCATTTAACATAACATTTCTGTGTATCAGAGCAGTCTATGTAGTCATCACACTCTGGATAGACATATGATCCATCATTTGGATCTGTTGCTAAACACCTAGCTTGTGATATTGTTCCACCTGAATCAGCAGTCTTACCTACCAGATCAGAACAAAGACACTTCGTCTGGTCGTCAATGCCATCTGCAGTTTGCATCGAGTTATTGGCAAATATTGCCACTATAACGACAAAAACAATAAGGCCGATGGCTGCCAAGATGATATAAGTCATGGACAAACCTTGGGCTTTTTTCATTATTTTCCCTGAATATAACATTTCTGAGGGCAGTCAAAAAACTTTTCACACCCTGCGGCAGATGCTGTCTTTTCTGACCACTTATCACCACTTGGTTGGGTTGATGCACATTTGAAACTTATATAAGTTGTCCCATCAACATAATCTGAACAAAGGCATTTCTTGTTTGCATTAACTGTGCTGCTTGCTTCCATCGAATTGCCTGAGAATATCGCAATAATAACGACAAAAGCAATTAGACCAATGGCAGCAAGGATGATATAAGTCATTGATAGTCCTTGGGCTTTTTTCATTTTAGTTACCTGAAACACAACATTCTTGATTTGGATCAGCAGCGGACCCATCTGAATTTGGGCATTCAATATTTGACAAGACTGCACCACCATTCGTCGAACAAGATCCTTTAGCAACACAATTACCGCCATTGTTCGGGCATTTGTCCATCTTTGTGTCCATGTCAAAGATGCCGCCTGAGAATATTGCTAAGATAACAACAAAAACTATCAGCCCAATGGCTGCAAGAATGATATAAGTCATAGATAATCCTTGACCCTTTTTTTCCATAGATAACACCTCGGTATTGTAATACAAAAATTATATTCTACAGCCTATTTAAATTTTTCTATGACTTGGTAAGGTCAACTTAAGTGGGTTAAATGGTTCTTCTTTGTAAAAAGCAAAATTTATGTCCAAATTCATCGACGGAGAAACACAAAGATGAATCCTTTTTGCAAAGAAGAATTTACTGTAAATAGAGTAATTTACAGTCCCAAAAT